>JBGUMY010000135.1:0-12363 GCA_045117095.1 Bacteroidaceae bacterium
GTGAGAACATTGGCTATGCTGTACATGACTATGCAGGTTGGTATGGCTGCAGCGATACTAGTTACGACACCAACAACGCTATCAAGCAATTTGGGAATCAGGTACCAGTGGTCAAAACGAATCCCATTGTGATTACGGAGGTGGATTGGAGTCCACAGAATTCAAATAACATCAAGAACTATAATGAAATGGGACAGCCTGTCTATGGCAACTATGGCACTTGGGCAACCGCTTCCACTTCCAAGTGGGGCAAAGCTTACAAAGCTATTCTTGACTACTATGGCAATATCTCCATGACGCTGACAGGTACTGGTGACTATATCGACATTGATGACTACATCAACAAGAAGAAGGTGACGCCTGCTTTCAAGGCTGCGATGGAGAAAAACGGGGTTAACCCCTACGAGGCTTGTGGTGTGGCTTGCTTCCAGTGGTATGAAGAATACGCCAAGGTGAACTATCCATCAGCAGAGCGTTATCAACCCTTGCAGGAAGTGCCAGAACGTCCATTTGAGTTGAGCAAGAATTGGTTCCAGACATCCATCATTCAGGAAAACAGCGCCACTTTTGCATCTTTCCTTTCTCTCAAACTGAAGAAAGGAGGTCTTGCGGGTTGGTCGTTTGAGGATGGCATCGATTTGTCAGGCTACAAGTACTTGGTTATCAATTTGAAGCGCAATGGTACCAAGGACACATATCTCCGTATCTATGACCATGGAAGTTTCTTCGGAGATTGCTATCAGCTGGATATAAAAGGAGAAAAGGATTTCGTTATAGATCTCCATGATATGAAGACCGAAGCAGGCAGAGTGATTGATCCTTCCCACATCCGCTTGGTGGGTTTCGCAGCGGATGCAGAGTCTTCAGTGTACGTGGGTAATGCATACCTCTCGCTCGATGGTGAGACAGAGGCGTCCGCTATCCTTTCGCTGAATGAGGCTGGCAACAACCTCGGCAATGCCGTTCATTATTCGTTGGATGGACGCATGATCCCAGCCCATCAGAAAGGTGTGCATATTGTTAAATATGGTAATGGACAAGTGAAGAAGGTAATCATTAAATAAAGGTTAAACACTCAATAAGATCCTATATGAAACGTTTATCAATTTTCTTACTCTGTATATTGGCAGGTGTGCTTTCTGTCAGTGCTTATAAGAAGCAGAATCTGACCATCAAAGTGAATGGGGAGAATCGGCAAATGATCGTATATACTCCCAATACTGTTTCAAGCAATTTGCCTTTGATGATTGTGACGCATGGAATGAATCAAGATGCAGGTTATCAGGCAAGTTGTGACCACATGTATGAACTGATTGATAAAGAAAAGTTCATCATTGCCTATCTCAATGGCATCAATAAGAGTTGGGACACAGGGGGAACGAAAGACCGTGACTTTGTGCTGAAAACCATTGATGAGATGTACACTAAATACACTATCAACAAGAACCGTGTCTATTGGTCTGGTTTCTCCATGGGCTCCATGTTGATGTATCACTGTATGTCTGACGTTCAAGATAAGATTGCGGCTTTTGCACCTACCAGTGGTATCTCGCTGGGTGGCAAAGAATGGCAGAGATGCAAAAAACCTGTCAATATGATTCACTGCCATGCCAAAGGTGATGATGTGTTCAAGTATGACCAATATGGCATCCATGATTATGTCCAAGGGGTTGCAGTAGAGTTGGACAAATGTACAGATTACAAGAAGACCACCAACTATAGGACTCCTGGCGGAAACACGGGTGATAAGGAGGTCTGGAGTAATGGAAGAAATGGAAGTACAGTGGTGCTCTTTTCCTATAATGCCAACTGGCACAACCCTTCAACAGGCAATTCTCAGGAGATCTGGAACTTCTGCAAGCAATATAGTCTCATGACCATTGAGGAGGAGTATAATATGATTTACCAAAAGGCCAGCGACCTCCTCATCGAATGGCAGGACACCCCTGAAATGAAGGCAAAGGCTGCCTACACGGCTTTGAGGAGTGCGCTTACGACTTATGCTGCCGAGAAAATGACAACTGATACCAAACGGGAAACGGCTATCACTAAACTGACATCTTATATCACCAGTTTTGAGAAGGTCAGCGCCAATGTGCAAAAGGTGACGAATGGGGGTACCATTGACCAGCCAGATGGCTTTGACCCCAATTTCCACATTTATCTCTGTTTCGGTCAGTCGAACATGGAAGGAAATGCCGCTATTGAGGCACAAGACCGTACAGGTGTTGACCCACGTTTCCAGATGATGGCAGCTGTGGATATGCCTAATTCGAACCGCAAGAAAGGCAATTGGTACACAGCTTATCCTCCCCTTTGCCGCAACAGTACGGGTCTCACCCCTGCCGACTATTTTGGTCGTACTATGGTGGAAAAGCTTCCAGAGAATATCAAGGTGGGTGTCATCAATGTGGCTGTAGGTGGATGCTCTATCGATTTGTTCGATGAAGATAAGTGTGCTGCTTACATTTCCAAGCAGGCTGATTGGTTCAAGAACTATTGTAAGGAATATAACAACAATCCATACAAGGTACTGGTTACGATGGCGAAGAAGGCTCAAACAGCTGGTGTCATCAAGGGCATCTTGTTCCATCAGGGATGCACTGACAATGGTCAGGCAGATTGGCCAGCGAGAGTGAAGCGTGTCTATGTGCGTCTGCTTCATGACCTTGGTCTGAACGAGGAAGAGACCCCACTGCTGATTGGCGAATTGCTTTCTCAAGAGAAGGGTGGTGCTTGTGCTGGACACAACAGCGTCATCGCTATCACGCCAAACACCATTCCTAACGCTCATGTCATTTCTTCCAGCGGTTGTCCTGGTGCCGCTGATGGTCTGCACTTCACGGCTGAAGGTTACCGTATGATTGGTAAGCGTTATGCAGAAACGATGTACGACCTGTTGGACAAGACCATGGAGATAGATTTCGACACCAGTGAATCGTTCTTCCCCCTGAAGAAGGGTACTTTCTGTCCTGCCCTCCTCTACAACGGTACGTTCACCAGCACTTCTACTTTGGGTTCGTTCAAGAGTTCCATGAATGGTATCGGTGGTTGGCGTTACACCAAGAGCATCGACCTGTCTGCCTACAACTATCTTGTTGTTAAACTGGCTAAGAAGAACAATCAGGCAGTGGTGAAGATTTATGACACTGATGATGTGCTCAACCCCTGTTACAGTTATGAGTTAGGCAATGACAAGGAAATCGTTATCGATCTCCATAACATGAAGGATGAGAACGGCAAGACCATCGACCCATCCCATATTTATATGGTATCCTTCCAGGCCAAGGAACTCTATATCAATAGTGTATTCCCCAGCATGGATGGTCAAACTGATGCGACTGCCATTCAGGACGTGAAAGTGACACCAGCCAACACTCAATGGTCAAATGATTACTACGATCTCTCAGGACGTCGTGTAACCAACCCCACCAAAGGCATCTACATCAAAGGTGGCAAGCGTGTGATGGTGAAGTAACTCAATACAAGTTTGACCTTGTTGAGCTAAAGGTTCGCAAGCTTCACTTTAGTGGAGTTATGGGGAATTTATGGAGGAGTTATTCCAAAAGTTTTTGTAAAGCGTCACGATGCTCTTCTTGCGAATAGTAAGCGACAAATTCTTTCGGTGACATGCCGAAATAGTCATGGAACGAGGTGGTGAAATAGGAGTGGCTGGAGAAGCCTACCTTATAAGCCACCTCGCTTACGTTTACACTGTTGTTAGCCAGCAGATGGGCTGCTTGCTTCAGACGGAAGGACTTGATGAAGATGTTGGGTGATACACCATACCGCTCCTTCATTTTGCGATTGAGGTGTACACGGCTGATGCCCACCTCGTCGCTGAGTTGCTGCACGGAGAATTCGGAATTGTCGAGGTGGTTCTTGATGACCTCATTCACACGGTTGAACAATTTCTCTTCGGCATTCTCCATCACGATTTCTGGCATTTCATTGCTGGCTTCGGTGCGGTTGGCCTTGCTACGCAGATTCTCTCGGACGCTGAGCACCTGTTGGATGGCAGAGCGAAGCATCATGATGTTGACAGGCTTTTCGAGGTAGTGGTCAACCTGCACATGGAGGCTGTGCAATTGGAGCATCTCGTCACCTTCACCTGTCAGCATAATGACTGCAGTGTTGTCGGTTTCAGGATTGTCCTTGATGCGTTGGCAGAGTTCCATACCATTACCATCAGGCATACGGTGGTCCGTCACCACAACATCAGGACGTTGGGTGAGCACAAGTTTCCAGGCACTGTTGCCAGAGAAGGCTGTGATGATATTGTAGTCACGCTTCAGTTGGCCACTGATGTATTCGATGAGTTCTGCATCGTCATCGACCAGCAGCAGAGTTGTACGTGTGCTGCTCTCAGGACGTTGTGCATTGAAGTAAGGGAAGGTCAGAGTGAATTCCACACCGTCTTCTGTATTCTTTGCTTGGATGTCGCCATGATGGAGTTTCACCAATTCATAGACGAGGTTGAGTCCGATACCTGAACCTGTAGACTCGCTGCTGGCACTGCCCTGATAGAACCGTTCCCACAGATGATGGAGGTCTTCATCGGAGAAATGCGAACCGCTGTTGTAGAAATACAATTCAGCCTTGTTGCCCACCACACTGCTCTTGGCCACCACGCAACCTCCTTGTGGGGTAAACTTGAAGGCATTGGAGAGCAGGTTGGTGATGATTTTCTCAAAGTGGGTGGTGTCAATCATCATCGGCAGTTCGTTTTCAGCATGTTCGATCACGAAGTCAATATCCTTGACGGCAGCAATACCTTTGAACTGCTCAAACACATGGTTGCTGTATTCCACGTAGTCTTGTTCCACCATCTTCAGCGTCAATTGTCCAGCGTCAATCTTGCGTATATCGGTGATTTGTTTGACGATGCCTAACAGTCGGTTACAGTTGCGTAGCATGACTGCATAGAGTGACTGGTGGTCAACATTTTGGTCTTCTGCCATCAGTTGTTTCAGTGGCGACTCAATCATGGTGAGAGGAGAACGGAGTTCGTGGGTGATGGAGGTGAAGAGATTGAGTTTCGCCTCCTTCATGCGGTCACGCTCGGCAGTGGCACGCAAGAACTCTCGTTGCCGCTTGCGCAGCTTCACTTGCTGATAAATGAAGTAGCCAATAGCACAGGCAATGAGCAGATAGACGAGCCATGCCCAAATAGTGGCGTACCAAGGTGAAGCCACATGGATGGCAATAGAGTTTTCCATGAACTCGGTAGGATTGTCCTCCAGATAAGCACGTACACGAAATGTGTAGTTACCTGCCATGAGAGAAGAGTAGCGGGCATAAGGTGCCTGCACATCGGTGTGCCATTGGTCATCCAGTCCTTCGAGTATGTATTCATAGTGGATACGTTCTGGGTCGCCCAATTCCACGGATGCAAACTCGATGGTGAATGTGCCGTTGTTGTTGGCAAGATAGATATCCTTGGCGTAGAGGATATCCGCATCCATCTTCTCCGTTTGCATGGCTGAGGTGAAGTTGGTGAAATAGACGGGTTTCACCACGGTGGTGCGGTTCATCATCAAGTCGGGTGTGAAGCAGATGATGCCGTTGTCGCCACCAAATAGGATGTAACCATGACCAGGTTTAACGAAAGAGTTGCGATGGAACTCACTGATTTCGTAACCGCTGAAAGAGGAGTAATTCCTCACCTTGTGGGTTTTCTTGTCAACGGACACGATGTGGGTGCGTGTGGCCAACCAGATGTAGTCGTCAGTGGTGGCGATAGCACGTACATAGTTGCTGGCAAGTCCTTGTTCCTCAGAGAGATTCTCCAGTTTCTGAGTCTTGGTGTTATAGATAATGAGTCCACCGTCCCAAGCGATGAGCACGTTATCTCCATCCTGCTGAATGGCACTGGCATTGCAGACCAATTCCCCATTCACATTAATGATTTCGTGTTTTTGGGTCTTCTCGTCATAGGTAAACACCCCCATGCTGGTTGCCACCCACAGATGTTGCCGTGAGTCACGCATCACGCAACTGACCCAAGGGTTGTAGGTGAATGGGAATTGCATCCGTTCTGTGGTCTTGTTGGCGACATCGATGCAGAAGATGCCATTACCATTTGTACCTATTAAGAGTTGATCTTGTAGTTCATCGTAGAACATGGACATCACCAGTTCTTGGCTGAGAGAGGAGATTCCGTCATCAGCCCATTGTCCGTTAGCCCAATATTGAACACCTCCTCCGAAACTTCCAGCCCATACGATACCATGTTTGTCAATCTTGACATCCTGCACCAACATGGAGTGTAAGCCATTATTGACAGGTCGGGCTGTAGCCAACTTCATGCCATCTGTGGTGAACACACCACAACCATCTGTAGCCACCCAATAGTTTTCATTCTTATCGATGGTCATCGAGGTGACGCAGGTGGCATTCTTTCCATTGGCCACAGGTGAGATGGGGTGATAGTGGAATACGTTGTTTTGGGGTGGAATGACCACGAGACCCTTTTGTAAGAAAATGGCAATGACGTTGCCATCATTATCCTCAGACATGTCCATCACCTTACCATACGTCAAATCAATCTCGGCTGTTTGTCCATAAACAGGCACGAATGGTGTAGCAGTGTCTGATGGATTGTATTCCCAAATACCACGTCCGTCAGTTCCAATCAGAATGCGGTTGTCGTGGGTACGGATGATCGCATTGATATAAAAATCAGGGGAACCTCCTTGTACGCTCTGCACCTGATTCTGCAGGTGATCGTAGAAGAGCAGTCCGTGTGTGGTTCCAATGAGAATGCCCTTGTCCGTCTCCAAGAAGGCATGTACCTTACTTCTTCCTATGATGGCTGACGCTTCTGGGGTGTAACTAAACGTACGTTGCGTGATGGTTTTCAGGTCGATGCAGAGTATGGGAGAACTTGTCGTGGTCACCCACAAGTGCTGCCGTTGGTCAATGAGGGGATTTTCCACAAACGAGTCATTGATCACTTGACTTATTTTTTGCGAAAGCACCGTGTCAATCTCACAAGTCTGCGTATTGAGCAAATAGGTGCCAAATCCATCGGTCGTGACGAACTTATAGTGCTCCTTAGGATAGTCTATCACGGCATTGGTGGCAAATCCATAGAATTCTCCTTCTCGCTGGCTGAGGGAAATACGGCTGAACTGTCTGCTTCGTCCATCTAAGAGGAACAAACCTTGTGATGAAGCCACTAAATATTGATCATTCTCAATCTCCTTCACCCCGTATGCTGTCTGGAACAAGGGTCTTCCCTGTTCCGTCATGGTGGGCACATATTGGAAGCGGGAACCATCGAACTTCCCAATCATGTCAGACCCTGAGATCCACACGAACCCCTTGGAGTCCATATCCACGCTACGACAATCATTGTTTTTCAGTCCATGCTTGTGGGTGTAAAGACGTGCCACTTGAGCATGGACTGGTTGATGATATAGTAATATAAATAGTAGAACCGATGTAGTGACGATATGTGAAATCGCAATACAAAAAGACCGTTTCATTAGGTTGCTATGTTAGTTAGTTTTGGTTTTCGGAGGACAAAGGTAGGGAAAAATTAGGAGTTAGGAGTTAGGAGTTAGAAGTTTTTTTGCCATTCGGGATGATTTTTTGCATGAAACATTGATTTTTGTTTTTGAAACATCACACTTTACCTCTCATTTTTTATTTCAGAAAATGCAACAAATCCTTCGGCCTGTGAAAAAGTCCCTTGTGCATTTTCTCTATACTTGCTACCTTTGTAGCAGTTATTGACATTCGGACATAAGTTTTGGTTAAATAAGATAGGCGAAAAGCCGTATTAATTAGGTGAAGGGGAGTTGCCGTGATGGCAACTCCCCTTTGTGTGTGAAGGTAGTGGTCATCATTAGTGAACAAAAAAAGGGGACACCTCATCAGAGATGCCCCCTTCCTGTATATTCATCGCTCCACTTATTTCACCAGAATTCGTTTGCCATTGCGGATATAAACACCTGTTGGCAGAGACTTGGTAGAGGTGCCCATGCGTTGACCAGCCAGATTGTAGATTACATCCCTGTCAACTGTCAACTTTGAACTGTCAACTACCTCAATGCCAGTAGCTTCATTCGCAATGTTCATGGCAATGCTACGTCCATCGGTTGTTACGAAGGTGGCTTTCTCGATAGATGCCGTTGCACCATTAGAAAGTACAAGGCTCATAAGCGCATCTTCTGTGGGTTCGAAGTTAGCGTTATTCAGCGAGTATGCCAACACACGATAGCGGTTGGTACCTATCTTGGTTAAGCCAACCTGATGACCAGACTTGCTGTTGAGTGTCGCATCAAGCAGGGTAGCATCATCAGATACAGTCACGTCGAACTGCATAGCGGCAAACTTGGCAGCTCCTTCAACGAGAATATTCATGCCATCTTTCTCGCTCAACATCGTCAGCGCGTTGGACAGTACTTCCATGTCGCGTGCCTTAGCCTGATTTCCCTTGCCCAAGATGATGTTCACCACAGCCACAAGATCCACAACATCAACTGTTCCATCCCCATTCATATCGGCAGCCGTTGCATTGAACGTAGCACTTGGTTTGCCAAGGATGCAATTCACGATGCAGACAACATCGGTGATATCTACGGCAACATCGCCATTGGCATCACCAGGAATACCGTGTTCCTTACCATAGTACTTCAGCACCATACCTGCGTTACCAGCCATACTGTTGTGATGATAGCCCACAGTTACCTTTCCGCCAGGAACATAGAAGATGTCACTCTTGAGTTGTGTCCATTCGCTGCGCTGGGAGAAGCCCCAGAATCCCTGAGGATTTTCGTTCTTCACTTTCACCAGTTCGTTGCCCTCAACATCGTTCATGAACATGTACTGATTACCATATTCCTCATAATCCTCAGGCTGTGCGAACACATAGCCTTCGAGTGAGTAGTAACCCTCTGGCAAGTCATTCAAAACCTGAGTCACCCACATGCCACCGTTTGAAATAGATCCTCCTGCCCATCCACTATAGAAAGCAGCATAGCCCTTCAGTTTCTGAATGCAGTTCTTCATACCGCCGTGCCATCCAGCCCAATTATCCACATAAACCCATTGCTCTTCGGCCGTTTCATCTGTCGCCCAGTGTGCCTTGTCTGCTACAGCGGCCAGTGGGCTACCATCCTTGTCTGTAGTTTCTCTTTCCATGTCAGTTTCATCGTCTGGAGCATTCCCACCAAACCATGTGCGCTCAACCTCCGCTGGGAACACGTAAACACCTTCCGCTGCATCGTAAGTTGGCGTGTATTCCTGATTCACGAACCAGGGATTAGAGATGGCATGCGTGAAGTCGTATGCACCTTCGTCATTCTTTGGCTGAGTGAGCAGGTAAGTAATACGTGCCTTGTTCAGGTTGTCTGAAGCATTCAGATAGTCAGCTACTGTAGCTTCTGTGTTGTTAGCATCGTATAATATGCTCTTGGCCTGATTGACAGCAACCTCGAAATCAGCCTTGCCACTGAAGTCAGTTACTTTCAGAATACCTTCGCATACATCAATCACGAAGTCCATAGTCTGAGTGCTGGTGTATGCTGCATGGTTGTTGGCGTCAAGTTCCTCTATCTCTGCGATGGCTGCTTCGATCTCTTCCAGAGGACTGCCGCTCGTGAGGTTGTGATCCTCTCCAAAAGCAAAGATTTCATCCTGCATGATAGAACCCAGTGTTGGGTACTTACTGATAACAGTCTCCGCAAATTGGGTCGCAGCATTCTCTTTCTTAAGGTAATTGTTATACGCTACAAGCGATAATGCGCTCTCGTCATAAGGCTGTTCAAAGATGATATGCCAATCGTTCCACCACACCTGATCTTGAGATCGCTCCACACGCTTGTCAATACCCACCCGAATGGTCGTCTTCTCTGGCACGAGGAAGATAAGTTCGTTCCAGTTCCAGTTACCATTTTCCAAATATTTGTCAGCCCCCCAGTGGCAGGAAGGAGCATAGATTTCTACACCTTCCTTGTCTGGGAAGTGACAGTCGTTCTGCCATCCGTCATATGAGAAGAGAGGCTCAGTCTGTCTTCCGTAGAAGAAATAGTTGATAGGGGTCTCGAACACCTCATCACCAACTTTAGCATACAAGAATGCATTCTTGGTAGATTCACCAGCCAGCCATTTTTCAAATGTGGTGTTGGTGGTTCCTTCGCGATACGCACCAGCCACCTTCAATGTGTACACACCTGCAGGAATCTCGAACTCTTGATACACATTCCAAGTAGGGGTGTTGTACACAGCCCAAGAATGGTAGTCATCACGTTCTCCACCTGATCCATCGCGGAATTCCCATTGATACGGTGCATCGATTCCGTACTCAAATCCTTTCCAATAAGGCTTCTCGATGTTTTCCTCATCGGCAATCGTTGCCCCCCAACCCAGTTGGTCAGTCACATCCTGCCCATTCTCCCACTCAGAAGCAGCAATCACGGTATAGTTCACATTGACTGTCCAATATTTCGCACCATATTTGAGAATGATTTTGGCGTTCCAATCTACATTTCTGGTAATGCCACTATAGACACCTGCATACTGTCCGATGTTGTAGATGCCTTCTGCAAGGTTTGCATATTCAATATAAATACGTGAGTTGTTGCCCCATGTCTCGATGTATCCATCTTGGTTGAACCAGAATCCCGTAATGGCGGTGTAATCATGAGACAGCATGCCATCGGCAGTATATGCGTATATTGAATCAATGTCTGTAGTCGTGCAGCCCAAAGCCCTCACGATAGCCTCCATATCGATGGAGAACGACTTGGTACTGTAGTCATCATTGGGCAACGATGCGATGTTCACAGTGGTTTCACCGACTTGTTCAAATGCTGGAGCAGGGACATCCCCTTCTACAATACCACCCTTGAACACCTCTTCCGTCCAGCCCGCTTCGATATAAACATCCTTTGTGCCTTCTGGAACGCACAAAACACATCTAGGAGATATGTCGTCAAAAGCACCATTCAAAAGAGGTGGTTCCTCCATCATAGAGATGACAGTAGTCAAATTCGGACAATTATAGAATGGATGTTCTCCAAAAGATGTCACGTCTTTATGAATAGTCACTGAGGTCAAACCACGGTAACTGTCAAACGCACGATCTCTGATTTCTGTGATGCTTTCGGGTATCACTAAGTCATGAATTTCCTTTCCGTTCAGACAGAAACGCTGAGCATATATTAATGGATTGGCCCATGCATCCATATTGATTCTACACCATGCTTCAAGATCTGTAATATGGACGGTCAAATTATAGCAATTGCCAAATGCATCGTATCCAATGCTTGTTACACTGGTTGGTATGGCAATTGATTGAAGATTCTGGCAATCAAAGAAAGCTTCATCTCCAATTGCTGTGACAGCATAAGTCTTACCATTATATTCAATAGACTCTGGGATGACCACCTCACCTTCGTATTGCTTCTCTCCGCTGATTACGGTTGCTGATAGATTATCATCATCAAATGAGTAGTTAAGATCAGTAGCGACAATAATATCCTCACCAAGGTAAAAGACCTCAAGGTTCTTGAAGGCAATCCAACTTACGTTAGCATCGTAAACCTCAACAGCGATATCAAGCTTACCATCTTGACCAACAGTAGTACTGATCGTGAAGTTGTCATAGATACCAGCCATGTTGTTGTAAGAGAATTCCTGACCTTCGGAAATATCAACAGAAGCGTCGTTAGCGGTAATCTTCACACCTGAAGGAGCAGAAGAACCTGCCATTTCGTTGTAAGCACGGAGGAGAAGGTTTACAACATAAGTACCTGGTTGAAGGTCTTCGATTGTGCGATATATCTTCTCATTTGAAAGATGTGCACCATTTCCACCCCCAACCCAACTCTCGATGAATGGGGGCTTCACACCAGAAGCATCATTTTCAGCTGACCAAGTATTCAGAACGAATGAACCGTCCTGACCGTCGCCAGTGAACTCGCGAGTCCAATTGTCAAGTACAGCTTCTTCGGCGAATACAGACTCCGGAGCAATAATCTGCTGTTCCTCTTGGTTTTGTCCTCCTTCTTTATACATCTGCACACTGACTAAGAGATATTCCTGCCAGAAATCTTCTGCTGCAGTGAAGCGAAGGATATAATAACCGGATTTGTCCACAGAGAACGTTATTTCGTGCTGTTCAGTACCTGTCACTTCACCCATTGCACCATTTACGTTCGGAGCAGCAACAAACTCCCCCCAAGTGTCTTGCACGGTATAGTCCAGATCAAAAAGTGTGACGTAAAAGGTTGGTTCTTCCTTCCATGCCGCCATTTTGAAACTAATATGATACTCGCCAGAGTCGAGTTCCAGTGCGATGCCCTCAGGCATATTGGGGCTGATAGACCCATCTTCCATGATGTAGTCTTTGAC
>JBGUMY010000136.1:0-3249 GCA_045117095.1 Bacteroidaceae bacterium
GAACTTCTTAAAATTATTGTCCGTTCCATTATTACTGTAAGAGAAAAATTGAATAAATCGTAAATGGTAGTTGTTAGATTGTGGAAAGAAAGTGAAATTGTAAATTGTAAATATAAAAATTGTAAATGAGATTATGGGAAGAGCATTTGAATTCCGTAAAGCGAGAAAACTGAAGAGATGGGGTAACATGGCAAAGACTTTCACACGCCTTGGCAAGCAGATTGCCATCGCTGTGGCTGAAGGTGGTCCTGACCCAGACAACAACGCACACCTTCGTGCTGTGATTGCTACCTGCCGTCACGAGAATATGCCAAAGGACAACATCGATCGCGCTATTAAGAACGCTATTGGTAAGGACAAGTCTGCTTGGAAGAGCGTGACTTACGAAGGATATGGTCCTCATGGTGTGGCTGTTTTTGTGGATACTCTGACTGACAACACCACTCGTACTGTGGCTGACGTTCGTTCTGTGTTCAACAAGTTCAGCGGCAATATGGGCACGACAGGTTCTCTCTCGTTCCTCTTCGACCACTACAGCCAGTTCACTTTCAAGAAGAAGGAGGGTCTTGATATGGACGAGTTCATCTTGGAGGCCATCGAATATGGTGTGAACGACGAGTATGATGAGGAGTACGACGAGGAGAAGGATGAGACAACCATCACCATCTATGGCGACCCCAAGTCGTTTGCTCAGATTCAGAAGTTCCTTGAGGATGGTGGTTATGAAATCACAGGTGCTGAGTTTACTTACGTGCCCAACGACTTGAAGGAGGTGACGGACGAGCAGCGTGAGACTATCGACAAGATGGTGGAGCGTCTGGAAGAGTTCGACGATGTGCAGAACGTCTATACGAACATGAAATAGACAGATGAAGACAATTTACGAAACGACGGGCACATGCTCCAAAGCCATTGTACTGGACGTTGATGATGCCACAGGTGTCATCAACTCCGTCCAGTTCGTTGGTGGATGCCCTGGAAACACCATAGGTGTGGCTCAGTTGGTGAGAGGTCAGAAAGCTGAGGATGTCATCCAAAAGTTGGAAGGTATCCGTTGTGGTGTCAAGCCCACAAGTTGTCCTGATCAGTTGGCTTGTGCCTTGCGACAACTGCTCGCCCAACGAGCCTAACTCTCAACTAATATAAATATGTACGTGCGCAAATCCTTAATCTTATTATCCGTTGTGACGTTCTCCCTTTTCTCATGCCAAGAGAAAAAGCCTGACTATTTTGAGAGGGAAGCAAGGGAATATACCGAGAAGCATTGTCCAGAACAGATGGATGCCTTCACCAGGCTTGATAGTCTCGTTTTTGAGAAAGGCACGAATGGTGAGGTGGGCACCTTACATTCGTATTACACCTTGTCTTTGTCGGAGGAGATACGTAAAGAGGTGATGAACAAGTTGGGCGAATTGGGCGACATGAATCTGAAAATTATTCGCAATTCTGTTATCTTGGCGAAGCACAAGGAGGCTGGTGCAACCTTCCATTATATTTATCACGATGAAGAAACGGGGGAAAAAATTGCTGAATACACTTTCACCCCTCAAGATTATGAATAAGCCTTACTGTGTGCGCACACAGCGATGAGATGTCCTTACTGTGTGCGCACACAGCAAAATTGACCTCAAGACCCATCATTTTTCGAAAAATCCTCTGTTTTAGCGAATTTTTAGTTATTTTTTCTTGTAAAAATTTTGCCTTTTTAACAAAAAGGCGTAACTTTGCATCGGATTTGGGAGAAAGATTGTTTTTAAGCCCTAACCCATCAAGAAAAAGTTTAACAAATTAAAGTTAAGATTATGTTACAGGAAAAAGCAGGAAACATTGCTGGTCTCATTTGGAATGCACTTGCAGAGGCTGAAGCAGCACAGACATTCAAGCAGATTAAGAAGGCTACTAAGTTGGCTGAGAAGGATTTCAACCTTGGTCTTGGTTGGTTGCTCCGTGAGGATAAGGTTAACGCCTCTGAGACTGGTGATGAGAAGGATCCATACGCTTACTCTTTGAAGTAATCCCAGAATCCCTTCATTTATCTCAGATTGCATAGTTGCTACAAAACTATAAAAATGCGATGTTCATTTTGAACAGCGCATTTTTTTTGTCCTGTTCAGCAAACTTCTCCCATCCAATCCATTGTCGAAAAAATGTTGCGGCTTGTCGCAACTCCTCCTTAAAGTCCATAGAGTCCGTAGACTCCATTTCCAATGTGAATGGGGTGGCTCCATGTTTTTTTGTTGTCTACGGACTATTAGGACTTGAAAGGACTATCAAATCCGTCCAAGAGTTCAATCCGTTGTTCAACGCCAATCCTTTGTTGAGTTGATGTAAAATCATCATTTTGGGCGGATTTTTGTTTGGAGGATTTGGAAAATTGTCGTATCTTTGCACACAGAAAACGTAAAAAGGTACGATTATGGAGACAGTACAACTACGTGCGGAACTATTCCGCGAATTGAATCCATTGCTTGATAGCAATGTGATGCTCAGTAAGATGCTCGCATTCGTAAGGTCTCTGTTCGCAGCCCAGCAATTGGAGCAGGAGGTTGCCCAGAAGAAAGACTACAAGGTGAAAACCGTATCGCCCGACATTGAGAAATGGAGCGGCTGCGCTACGTTCACCCAGGAAGAGATAGACAGTGACCCACGGTTAAAAGCAATCCTGAACCGATGAAACGCGTATTCCTTGACACCAACATTCTGATTGACTACATTCAGGCACGTGCGGGTGGCGACCCCGTTGACATTTCCCCAGAGAAAAAGTCTTGCTCGTTTTGGGAGGCTAAAAACACGTTCATTAATTCATTTCATCAATCGAGTTAATTAATTCGATGATTTGAATTAATGAACGTGTTTTTGAACACTATTTGATGATAGTAAACAAACCACCAGTTTCTCGTAAGGAAACTATCCTTTTCTCGTAAGGAAACCACCCGTTTGTTGCCTTGTGTCTATTTCTTCATTCATGAGAAACATTTTACGTCGTTATCGTGCTTCGTTAGATTGACTCATTCAACCGCAATAACCCAAGGTTATTCTCCAATAATGCAGCCTTATCGGGTTTTCAAGCCAGCATGCCGTCATGAACGATACGGCGTCTCGTGTCCCTTGATACGGCGTATCGTCAAAGCTGGTACGACGACCCGCTTCTTGATGGAAGGCGACCCGCTTCTTGACGAAGGCCTTCCCGCTTCTTGACGATTGGCAACAAACCACTAATGCAGCTTTCTTGCCAGATACCCCGCCTTT
>JBGUMY010000137.1:0-5314 GCA_045117095.1 Bacteroidaceae bacterium
GACGATATGACGGAAGAAGGAGAGAGTATGATGGGATTCTCAGGCACATTCAAGAACGAGTTTGCCAGTCGCGGATCCTCCTCATACATCAACTTGCGCACTGACACCTGGAACATCTCTGGCGAGTTGCAGTCAAAAGTCAACGCACCGAAGGATGACGAAAGACCACAGGATTCTAAAGCACCTGCTGGTGGTCCTAAGGAAGATGCCACCACTGTCACTTTCTCTATCGGCCAGAACCCTGGTACTCATAAGGGCAGCGTAGAGTTGGGCTTTGTCCACAACAACCGCAAAATCCTGAACCTGAGCGGTGTGATGAAGAGCCTGAACGGACAGACCGACTACACGACGTTCACCAGCAGCACAAGCCTGTCCGATGCCTTCATCGCCATCATGGCAGGCAATAGCATGGAGGAAGGAACCCTCACCCTGCTCGATGATATGACCATTTCGGCGAAGATTTCGGACTGCCAGAAGGCACTTGAGCTGCGCCATGCAATGGCCCGCGCCCGCCGCAACTATGCTGACGAGCAGACCATCGACGGCTACGCCCAGCAGCTGAACCAGGTTGTCACTTGCTCTATGACTGCCAAAGCACTGAATCAGCAACTTCCTATGAAGATGCAGACCATCAAGTTCGGTATTGACTACCATGCTGTTCCTGCTGTGAAATTCCCAGACGAGGACGACTATGTGCCTTTCACCGAAATGCTTGACCAGGAGAGTATTGAGTACGCAATCAACATTGCGGATCACACCGCTGAACCTGTGAAGGAGAGCCTCATCACCGCTCGCCAGCTGGTGCTGTATCTGCGCTCTCTCATAAGCAACTTCCAGGAGATGGAGAAGTAATTATAACGTGAGTTCGACATAAGAAATTTCGGCAGACCGCCGAAGGTTCTTGGAATCTTTGCCCCAAGTACCTTCGGCGGTTTGCTGCAATCTTTTACAGACGTGGTCGGGGGACTTCTAAAGGCTTTAGACCCCCTGCAAATATGGTCGGGAAAGTCATTTCCCACTGTGCCGTTCCCAAAAGACCCCATCCGCATAACCTTGGATGGTAGGGTCTTGGTCGGCTATGAGGAGGCGTTTGGCGGCGAGGAGGAGGTAATCGGGATGGAGTTCGATGCCACAATAGCGGCGATGCAGTTTCTTGGCTACCACAGCCGTTGTGCCACTGCCTAAGAAAGGGTCGAACACCATATCACCTGCTCGCGAGGAGGCAAGGATGAGTTTGGCAATGAGTTTTTCTGGTTTTTGAGTGGGATGCTCCGTGTTCTCTGGCATCGACCAGAAGGGTACGGTGATGTCATCCCAGAAGTTGCTGGGGCAGGTGGTGCGGAACTTTCCCTCTTCCGTCTCTTCCCAATCTTTAGGCTGTCCCTCCTGCCGATAAGGAGCCAGCACACGTCGGCGCTGCTTCACGGCTTCGAGGTCGAAGTGGTAATCCTTGGGATTCTTCACCGCAAACCAGATGTCCTCCATCGAGTTCTTCCAGTTGCGTGCTGCCCCACGTCCCTTTTCCCGTTGCCAGGTGATGCGGTTGAGGATGGTCAATCGTTCCTCAATGACCCGTTGCATGGACGAGGAACAACGCCAGTCGCCACACATATAGAGGGAACCGTTGGGGACGAGTTTGTCGCACAACAAAGGAAACCAACTGCGGAGGTAGTCCTCATACGCAGCCGAAGAGACCGACGTGAATTTGTTGCCGCCAAAGTCGCGAGCAAGGTTGTAGGGAGGATCCACAATGATGAGGTTGGCGAATCCATCGGGTAATGTGGGCAACACATCGAGTGTGTTACCCTGAATGAGCGATTTCCCGTCCACCATCTTTTGCAACTCCTCTTTCTCATGATCCAAGAGATGCAAGGTTCTGTTGTTCTTTGCCATCACGGATCAATATTCCTCACCGTTCAAAACTCACTGGCGAGGCATTTTGTACATCCAATAATCGTTTCATCCGTTTCACTTTGCTTTAGTGGCAATGTGTCTGCACATATTCCTTGATGGTCTGCAGGCATTCTTTATTATGCATACAAGTGTAATGGCTACCTTCCAGCATGATGATGTCGACTTGGGGGTAGTCTTTTTTCCATATCTTGGCGGAATTCCTGAAACGCTCTCGATAGAGATCCATCTTCCAATCAGGTATCTCTTTCTGCTCTTCTGGTGTCCACGCTTGTTGCTCGTCGAAGTAACGGCAAAGGAAAGAGACAACTGGACCATTATAGATGTTCTCGTCGGGGACTGTGCTCAATAGCAGCATATCGAGTTGGAGACGTAAATCGTTCTGTTCGGCAGTGAACACGGGCCATCTGAGAGGAATGTAGTGGTCGGGGTCTTTATCACGCCGTATTTCTCCATCGACCACCGCCACGTAGGGCTTGTGCTCGCTGTCATTGTGCAGGTCGTGTGCCAGCGCCAAGGCTTGTTCGCCACCCCAACAATAACCAACATAGGCCACCACCCGATATTTCTCAAGGACGGGAGCGACGATGAGTTTGTAGAACTCTATGAGTTGGGGTGTGGTGATGTTTATCTCGAAGCAGAAGATGTTGTGGAATCCTTCGATGACAAAGATGTTGTAATCTTCGACGAATTGTTGCACCAGGTCCTCGTTGTAAGCGAAATGAGGATAACCACAAACGAAGATGATGACGGGGCGGTCGGGATGGTCTTCAGGGTTGTTGTACCACCACGAAATCCTGTAGAGGTGGTTGTCGGCAATTTTGCGGATGGTGCGGTATCGATAGATTTCATCGACGGTGCAGGTGAATCCGCTGGAGTCCAAATCATTAGGTATCTGCATGATTTGTAACGACGTCAAGCCCACTTCGTCAATGAGGTCGAGGTCGATATTGACGCTCTCAATGCCTAAGATTCTTGCCACCTCATTCATGAGGATTCTCTGGAAATGGCCAAGCGGCTCCTGATTGGGCACACTGACAATCCATGCTTTGTTTTGCAGCAGGCTTTTCTCAATCTTTCCGTTGATGTTCAACTCGAAAGCGTCAACATGATTCCAGAAGGTGGGTATCATGTAAGATGGGAGATGCAGTTTGGCATAGGCTTGTATGTCGGAGAGGTCAGGATTCTTATCTTCTGTGCTGACGTAAGTGACCAATTGCTTCTCTTGCCCTAGCTCCTCCACACGAGTGAAGGCTCGACGCACCCGGGGATGATGCTCCAAACAGGTGGTGATTTCCTCCAGTTCGATACGATAGCCACGCAGTTTGATCTGTGAGTCCATACGACCGATGTAGTCATAAGAGCCATCGGCATTGAGAGTCACGATGTCACCGCTATGATAGAGAGTGGGTGCCTCTTTCTGAGTTTCCTCAAAGGGATTGGCGAAGAATTTCTCTTCGTTCAGTTCTGGACGGTTCCAGTAGCCATTGCAGAGTTGATTACCACCCAAAAGCAACTCTCCTTGTTCGCCTGGAGATACGGGTTTCAATTGCTCGTCCACCACATAACCTACCACGCCAGGGACAGGTTTACCGATGCAGCGCCAATGTTCCTCGTCTTCGATGACATAGGTGGTGGCATAGAAAGACTCCGTAGGACCATAGCCATTGACGAATCGGAAGGGGTAATTCCCTACTATTTTCTTGATAAGGCTATGGGGAACCGCTTCACCTCCTGCCGAGAGGGTCTCCATGTCAGGAAGGTTGAAGTCTGGGAACATTGCCAACAATGAAGGTGGCAGATAGCAGAAGGTGACTTTCTCGGACTTGAGCAACTGATATAGTTTCTTGACATCGTGCTTGTCTTCCATCTGGGCAATAACACAGGTGGCGCCCGTATAGAGAGAGACGAATATCTCCATGACAGAAACGTCAAAGTTGATGCTGGCAAACTGCAACACGATGGAGTGGTCTGTCACGTGGAAATCATCAGGTTGTACAGCTCGCTCCATATAGTTGTAGATGGTTCTGTAGGTTTGCGAAACACCTTTTGGAGTGCCCGTTGTACCCGAGGTATATATCAGGTAGGCTTCTGACATCTCTTTGTGCAGACAAGGCAGTTCTGCCTGTGCAGGTGTTTTGATGAGTTCGGGTAAATTGCCTGCATTGATGAGGAAATCAAGTTCGGAATCACCGAGAATGAAGTTGAGACGTTCGTGAGGGGTGGCTATATCGATAGGCACATAAGAACATCCCAATTTGACGCATGCCCAAATACAAGCAATAAAATGGGTGTCACGGGGTAGCAAGATGCCGATGCGTACAGGACGTTCACGTGTTTCTGCATCGTTGGGCAAAGCCTTGATAATGGCAGTGGCGATGCAGGATGCCATCTGATCCATTTCGATAAAGGTGGTGGCCTGCTGCTGAATGCGATAAGCCACCTTATGAGGTGTCTGCGCAATATTCGAAGCTATCTTATGAAGGAGAAGTTCGTGATATGTATGCATGGAATTTATTGTATGAATGATTAAAATTTGTATGCGACGCTGGTGGTAAACCATAATCCTTGCTGCATCATGGGAGCAACACTACCACCGCCTTGTTTGTATTTGTGATTAAGAAGATTATGGATGTCAAATGCAAGGTCAAGTGTGCGGTAGCGGTAGTGTCCACCTGCATCAACAAGGCAACGAGCTGGGATATCAATCATCTCCAATTCGCCAAAAAGCGAAATGAATGCTGATGACTGCTCTGTGGTGAAGTTTGCCTTAGCATAGAGATCCAAGTTCTTGAGAATTTCGTAAGAGACGATGCCATTGAGCTTAATCGGGGGGATGTTGAACATCCTCCTTCCATCCACTTGGTAATACTCTTCTTGGTCAATCACCGTTTGCCAAGTGAAGTTCACTTCTGTCGTTAACCGTTTCGGGTTGTATTTCGCTACCAACTCGATACCACCTGTTTTTAATGAACCTGCATTGTAAGCCAAATTTCCATCGTAGGTGATGAAGTCGCTGGCATAGTTGTAGAAGAAGTTGGCATCAAGGAGCAATCCTTTCACTAAGGTTCTGTTGCTCAAGAATGAGAGTTGATATGAGTTCAATATCTCAGGAAGCAATCCTTCCCAACCATATTCCACATCCAATGTGTTGCTTCGATAAAAATATGGTGCATCGACAAAAGAACGGGCATAACTCATCTTAATCTGGAAAAGAGGATTGTTGTAGATGAATGCCAAACGGGGGGAATATTCATTCAGGGTTTTACCCAGACGACGTTTCTTGAAGTCATAGCGCAAACCTGCATTCATGAAGAATGATTTGTGGAAGATGTGTTTTATCTGCAAGAACACGTCCGCCCCTTGCTCTTCACCCGTTTCAAGTTCCTTTTCATCGTAAAAA
>JBGUMY010000138.1:0-2905 GCA_045117095.1 Bacteroidaceae bacterium
TCGGCGAGACCGACCCCGATGTGACCCTGGAGCAGGTCATCAACCAACTCATCAAACTTCAACAAGCATGAAACCCTCACATGTACATAAATCCTAAAAAATATCAAACTATGAGACAGTTCATTTTAAGCATGTTCGTGTTGCTCCTCACAGGAGGCTATACACTTCCATGTTTTGCGCAGACTTCTGACCAATATGGAGAACTGCCAGACGAAGAAACCATTCAAAGGAATTACGAGCGCCTGCAACAACCATTGTTCCGATTTGGCGATATGGTGTATCTGCAAGATGATATGGGAGAATATTGGATAGTGGACACAACGAGAGTGATTGTTCACGTAAACGAAGATGTCATGCCCGAGGACGTCGATTGGAAAGTGGATATACTTGGATTTACAACAGTTATGGTACCCGAAGGCATATGGGTAAAGGACTTTGCCCTGTCTTTGTGGGAAAAGCCTTGGGTCGTGACCGTCAGTTACAATTCCTATGCCAAGCAGGGAATGCCCGACTATTACCGTCCCTATTTTCAGGAGAAAAAAGCCTGGAAGACTGAAACGGATGGCAAGGAATATGTCCACTACATCGAGGGAGACACCGTGATTGGTGGAACATACTGGAAGAAGGTGTATTCGAACATCGATGGGGATGATTTCTCCTATTTTGGAGCCATCCGGCAAGAACGATACAAGGTGTTTGCCATCGCCAAGGGGAAGGACACGCCTCATCTCCTTTATGATTTCAGTCTGAAGGTGGGTGACAAGTTGAGATGCACGTCAGAAGAAACGTCTTATGGGACTTTCGACTATATAGCGGCGTATGACGAGGAAGACAATGGCTGGACGATGGAACTGAAAAGCATAGACAAAATCTATGTGGGCAGACCAATGGCACCATCCTATGATTATGACCGTGAACATCGTGCTTTCATCTTCGAGCGAAAGAAGGCTGGTGAATCTTCCGATGTCTTCGTATGGGTGGAGGGGGTCGGTTCCGAGGGTGGTCTGTTCCACGCATGGTGCAAACCTACACCTGACAGCAAAGTGAGTTGCTACATGAGGAACCCATCGAATCAGATTTTGTTCGATGGCGGTGATTTCCATCTGTCCATCGAAACGGACTACCGCCCCTTCATCGAGGATGATAAGGTGTGGAAAGTGGGGCATATTTTGAAGCCTGATTATAGAGATTGCTATGGAATGTCCCGCTACTACTTCGATGGTGACACGATTGTGGGAGGAAAGGCTGGCAAGCGAATGATGTGCAAGACGGATGTGAATGAAAAAATGGGAGACGATTTGCCCCTTACTAACTCCTTAAAGTATGTGGGAGCCCTCCGTGAGGAAGGTCGTCGGGTATATCTCGCCTTGCCCAACAAAGAGAATTTCATCTTGCTGTATGACTTCGAGAGCGAGGTGGGCGACAGCCTTGAAGCCCATTCCGAGCAACTCCCGACGGGCGTCACCACTACTCCCTGCACAATTTATAAGAAATATCACGGAAGACTGATCTATGACGAATATGGCTCCACAACCTTCAAAGGGTCTTACGAAGATGTGACGGTGACCCAATTCATTCAAGAGGGGGGTTATTATGGAACATCAACGACATGGATGGAAGGTGTCGGTATGGATGCAGGTCCTCTATTCGGTCTTTATTCGCCCAATTGGAGTGATTGTCGAAAGAGACTATTGTCTTGCACCGCCGGCGACGAAGTTCTCTATAGAAACACTGCGTATGTTTGGGAAAATGAAATGGATCCTGAATCATCCTGCACAAAGAGGCGTGTGGACTTCACCCACGTGGTGAAGAAAAAGCCAAAGGCTCCCCAGAGAAGGGTTCAGGAGAATGAAGATGTGGCCGTGTCGGGCGAATACACTCAGACGGCACTGACGATTGACCTCGCCACCCTGCAAGACACTTATGCTGTCACCATCACCGACCCATCAGGCCAGTCCGTCTATGCCAAAGATGTGAAGACCAACCGCGTGCTGGCGCTTGACATCGACATCTCTACTTATACGGAGGATGCCTACACCATCACCCTGGAGAATGAGGACGAAATCTTCGAAGGCAATTTCCGGCTGTCCGACCTGACGAGCATCCACGAAGTGACCACACCTCGCACTCCATCCGATGTCTATCATGACCTTATGGGCCGTCGTGTCACTACGCCATCTGAGGGCATCTATATCCGTAATGGAAAGAAAGTGCTATTCAGATAATTTTCAAAAAGACAACAAAAATTACCATTAATAAAGAGAGCAATATGAAACAGATAGTATTAAGCATTTTAATTGCAATTCTTTATGTTGCATGTGCATTTGGTGAGGAACCTGTAACATCACCTGATCTGACCCAAATCAGAATTAAGGAGAATCCAGGGGAAACACTTGAATATGTTGGAAAAATCGGCAACGATTATGACTCTGCGTTAGATTCTCTTCGGAAACTAAAAGCTATTTCTTCTGAAATAATCAAAGAGCCATTAGAGGTAGTCTTTGATTATGACGACAGGTTCTTTTTTGGAATAATATATGGTGATTGTGGAATGTACTCGGACGTACTTGACACAAAAGGAAATTATTACTTGAGATCGTGGTATAGTTCTGAGGATAATGCGAATGGCATAATAGCTCCAGCCAACCCTATGGAATCGCTATATGGTGAATGGCGGCTGGTAGGATGGAACGACAAGGGAAGTTGGTTAGAAGTAGACTCCAACTACGTCAGTCATCAGCATCTAACTATCGATTTCAAGGAAAATGGCTATGTGATGGCCTATTCTATGGCGAACGAAATATGCGTTGGCCGATTAACTCTCAACGGAAATGAAATGATTTTCGGTGGTGACATGCGGGGCAGGTCTACGGAGGTCTATGTTGATATGATGGAAAACGAATTC
>JBGUMY010000139.1:0-5514 GCA_045117095.1 Bacteroidaceae bacterium
TAACACATAAAAAACATTTAAGAAAATGGCAGATGTTAAAGCTATCGCTGAAGAGTTGGTTAACTTGACAGTGAAAGAAGTAAGTGAACTTAAGACTATCCTCAAGGATGAGTACGGAATTGAGCCTGCTGCTGCAGCTGTTGCTGTTGCTGCTGGTCCTGCAGCTGAAGGTGCTGCTGCTGCTGAAGAGAAGACTTCATTCGACGTTGTTCTCAAGAGCGCAGGTGCTGCTAAGCTTCAGGTTGTAAAGGCTGCAAAGGAAGCTCTTGGTCTCGGTCTTAAGGAGGCTAAGGATCTTGTTGACGGTGCTCCTTGCAATGTGAAGGAAGGCGTTGATAAGGCTACAGCTGAGGCAGTGAAGGCAGCCCTCGAGGCAGCTGGTGCTGAGGTTGAGATTAAGTAAATCATTACCTTAAATAACGATGGTTAAGAATCCTCAGGTTGAGGGTTCTTAACCTTTTTGTGTCTTTTAGAATTATCATTCAAACAACTATACAAGATGTCTCAAATCATCAACAACCGAGTAAACTTTGCCACCGTAAAGAACCCGATGCCTTATCCTGACTTCTTGGACGTGCAGCTCAAGTCGTTCAGAGATTTCTTGCAGTTGGACACCCCTCCAGAGAAGCGTAAGAAGGACGGTCTTTACAAGGTTTTCGCAGAGAATTTCCCTATCGCTGATACTCGTAACAACTTTGTTCTTGAGTTCTTGGACTACTATATTGATGCTCCTCGCTATTCTATCGAGGAGTGTCTGGAGCGTGGTCTGACTTACAGCGTTCCTTTGAAGGCCAAACTCAAGCTCTATTGTTCAGACCCAGACCATGAGGAATTCGACACCGTCATTCAGGACGTGTTCCTGGGTTCGATTCCTTATATGACAGACAACGGAACGTTCGTGATCAATGGTGCCGAACGCGTTGTCGTTTCTCAGTTGCATCGCTCACCAGGTGTGTTCTTTGGCTCGAGCGTGCATGCCAACGGTACCCCACTTTTCTCTGCTCGTATCATCCCCTTTAAGGGTTCATGGATTGAGTTTGCCACAGATATCAACAACGTGATGTACGCCTACATCGACCGTAAGAAGAAGTTGCCTGTGACCACACTGCTCCGTGCCATCGGATTTGAGAATGATAAGGACATCCTTGATATCTTTAATTTGTCTGATGAGATTGAGGTGACAGAGGCCAACCTGAAGAAAGTGAAGGGACGTAAACTCGCTGCGCGTATTCTTCAGTCATGGAATGAAGACTTTGTGGATGAGGATACTGGTGAGGTAGTTTCCATCGAGCGTAACGAGATTGTGGTTGACCGTGACAATGTCATTACTGATGATGTGGTTGAGAAGATTTTGGACGCTGGCGTTGAGAAGATTCTGGTGCAGCGTGAAGATGCCAATACAGCCGACTTCTCCATCATTTTCAACACCCTCCAGAAAGATCCAAGTAACTCTGAAAAGGAGGCTATCACCTTCGTTTATCGTCAGCTTCGTAATGCTGACCCTGCTGATGATGCATCGGCTCGTGAAGTCATCAATGGCCTGTTCTTCTCCGACAAGCGTTATGACCTTGGTGATGTGGGTCGTTATCGTATCAACAGAAAGTTGAATCTGACGATTGACCCAGAGATTCGTGTGCTGACAAAGGAGGACATCATCGAGATTATCAAGTATCTCGTTGAGTTGGCGAATTCTAAGGCAGTTGTCGATGATATCGACCACCTTTCCAACCGTCGTGTTCGTACGGTGGGTGAGCAACTCTCCAACCAGTTTGCCAGCGGTCTGGCTCGTATGAGCCGTACCATTCGTGAACGCATGAATGTGCGTGACAATGAGGTGTTCTCCCCAACAGACCTGATCAACGCAAAGACCATTTCTAGTGTGATCAACTCTTTCTTTGGAACTAACCCATTGTCTCAGTTCATGGATCAGACCAACCCGTTGGCTGAGGTGACGCACAAGCGTCGTCTTTCCGCCTTGGGTCCTGGTGGTCTTTCTCGTGAGCGTGCAGGTTTCGAGGTGCGTGACGTGCACTACACTCACTATGGCCGTCTGTGTCCTATCGAGTCTCCTGAAGGTCCTAACATCGGTCTGATTTCTTCACTTTGCGTTTATGCAAAGATCAACAACCTTGGTTTCATCGAGACACCATATCGTAAGGTGAACGATGGTGTGGCTGATATCAATATTGACCATATCGTTTACCTGTCCGCAGAGGAAGAAGAGGGTAAGATCATCGGTCAGGGTAACGCACCTCTGAAGGATGATGGTCATTTCATCCGTAAGGTGGTGAAGTGCCGTAAGGATGCTGACTATCCAGTGGTGCCTCCAACAGAGGTGGACTATATGGACGTGGCTCCACAGCAGATTGCTTCTATTGCAGCAGCCTTGATTCCGTTCTTGGAGCACGACGATGCTCACCGTGCCCTCATGGGTTCGAACATGATGCGACAGGCTGTTCCATTGATTCGTACAGAGGCTCCTATTGTGGGTACTGGTATTGAGAAGCAGGTGTGTGAAGATTCACGCACGATGATTGTGGCAGAAGGTGATGGCGTGGTAGAATACGTGGATGCAACTACCATCCGTATTCTCTACAACCGCACAGAGGATGAAGAGTTTGTCAGCTTCGAGCCAGCACTCAAAGAATATAAGATTCCTAAGTTCCGTCGCACCAACCAGAACATGACCATCGACCTCCGTCCTATCTGCGACCGTGGTCAACATGTGAAGAAGGGCGACATTCTCACAGAAGGTTATGCAACTGAGGCTGGTGAGTTGGCGCTTGGACGTAACCTCCTTGTGGCTTATATGCCTTGGAAGGGTTACAACTATGAGGATGCTATTGTGCTCAACGAGCGCGTCGTTCGTGAAGACCTCCTTACGTCAGTTCATGTGGATGAATACTCACTCGAAGTTCGTGAGACCAAGCGTGGTGTGGAGGAACTGACAGCTGATATTCCAAACGTCAGCGAGGATGCCACCAAAGACCTCGATGAGAATGGTATCGTTCGTGTCGGTGCTCGTATCGAGCCAGGCGACATCTTGATTGGTAAAATTACGCCAAAGGGTGAATCTGACCCAACGCCTGAAGAGAAGTTGCTTCGTGCTATCTTCGGTGATAAGGCTGGTGATGTGAAGGATGCTTCTCTGAAGGCCACTCCTTCTCTCGCTGGTGTGGTGATCGACAAGAAACTCTTCTCCAAGGCCATCAAGACTCGTGCGTCAAAGGCTGAGGACAAGAAGATCCTGCCGAAGTACGACCAGGAGTATCAGGATAAGATGGATGGTCTGAAGGAAATATTGATTGATAAACTCCTTGAACTGACGAAAGGCAAGACCTCTAAGGGTGTGAAGGACTACATGGGTGCCGACATCATCCCCACAGGTGCCAAGTTCATCGCTGGTGCGCTCCATAACATCGACTACACGGCTGTGCAGCTGTCTGGTTGGACGAAAGATGAGCATACCAACGAACTCATCCGTCAGTTGGTCATCAACTACTTGAAGCAGTACAAGATTTTGGCTGCCGAACTTCATCGCAAGAAGTTTGCACTCACCATTGGTGACGAACTTCCCTCTGGCATCATCCAGATGGCGAAGGTTTACATTGCCAAGAAGCGTAAGATTGGTGTAGGTGATAAGATGGCAGGTCGCCATGGTAACAAGGGTATTGTTTCCAAGGTGGTGCGTCAGGAGGATATGCCATTCCTCGAGGATGGTACTCCTGTGGACATCGTGCTCAACCCGCTGGGTGTGCCTTCACGAATGAACATCGGCCAGATCTTCGAGACCGTGCTCGGTGCTGCAGGTAAGAAACTCAATGTTCGTTTCGCTACGCCTATCTTCGACGGTGCTCGTCTGGAAGACCTTTGCGAATGGACAGACAAGGCAAATCTGCCACGCTACGGACGTACTTTCCTCTACAATGGCGAGACAGGTCTCCGTTTCGACCAGCCAGCTACCGTGGGTGTGACCTACATGCTGAAACTCGGCCACATGGTTGAAGACAAGATGCACGCCCGTTCCATCGGTCCTTACTCCCTCATCACGCAGCAGCCATTGGGTGGTAAAGCCCAATTCGGTGGTCAGCGTTTCGGAGAGATGGAGGTTTGGGCACTCGAGGCATTCGGTGCATCCCACGTTCTTCAGGAAATCCTGACGATTAAGTCAGATGATGTCAATGGCCGCAGCAAGGCATACGAAGCCATCGTCAAGGGCGACCCAATGCCAACGCCAGGCATTCCAGAGTCACTTAACGTGCTGCTCCACGAACTCCGTGGTCTTGGTCTTAGCATCTCATTGGATTAACTCACATAAAGATACGTATATAACATGGCTTTTAAGAAAGAAACCAAAATCAAGAATAATTTCACCAAGATTACCATCAGCCTTGCTTCTCCTGAGGAGATTCTCGAGAACAGCTGTGGTGAGGTGCTGAAGCCGGAAACCATCAACTACCGCACTTACAAGCCCGAGCGCGATGGTCTCTTCTGCGAACGTATTTTTGGTCCTACCAAGGACTACGAGTGCCATTGCGGCAAGTACAAGCGTATTCGCTATAAGGGTATTGTCTGCGACCGATGCGGTGTGGAGGTGACGGAGAAGAAGGTGCGTCGTGAGCGTACGGGTCACATTGCACTCGTGGTGCCAGTGGCTCACATCTGGTACTTCCGCTCCTTGCCCAACAAGATTGGTTATCTGTTAGGTCTTCCCACCAAGAAGCTGGATGCCGTCATCTACTACGAGCGTTACATCATCATTCAGGCTGGTGTGGCTGAGGATGCTGAGAAGAACATCCTCAATGGCGAGTTGCTGGCTGAGGAAGAATACTATGATATCGTCGACAACCTTGACCCCAACAACGAACTCCTTCCTGACGATGATCCCAACAAGTTCATTGCCTTGATGGGTGCTGAGGCCATTGAGTATATGCTCAAGCGCATCGACCTCGATCACCTTGCCAACGAACTGCGTGCTGCAGCCGACAAGGATGGTTCTGTTCAGCGCAAGACAGATGCGCTCAAGCGTCTGCAGGTGGTGGAATCCTTCCGCTCCAGCAAGGGCAAGAGCCGTCCTGAGTGGATGATCATGCACAACATTCCTGTGACACCTCCTGACCTCCGTCCGCTTGTGCCACTGGATGGTGGACGTTTTGCCACTTCCGACCTCAATGACCTCTATCGTCGTGTCATTATCCGCAACAACCGTCTGAAGCGACTCATTGAGATCAAGGCGCCAGATGTAATTCTCCGCAACGAGAAGCGTATGTTGCAGGAGGCTGTCGATTCTCTTTTCGACAACTCTCGTAAGAGCAGTGCCGTGAAGAGCGAGAGCAACCGTCCACTCAAGTCTCTCTCCGATGCCCTCAAGGGTAAGCAGGGACGTTTCCGTCAGAACCTCCTCGGTAAGCGTGTTGACTACTCTGCACGTTCTGTGATTGTGGTGGGTCCTGAACTGAATATGGGCGAGTGCGGTCTGCCTAAGTTGATGGCTGCCGAATTGTACAAGCCATT
>JBGUMY010000140.1:0-4719 GCA_045117095.1 Bacteroidaceae bacterium
GGACGCACACCCCGTTCGTCGTTGGCCATTGTGTTCTCCCCCTTGAAACAGCCACAAGCCTCATCGTCGGCGTTGGGGTATTCACACGCCTGAAAGTCATTCACCATATACTGCGAGAAGTCGGCCAACATCTGCAAGAGGTCGGCCTTCATGGTCTTCTCTGATACGAACTCAGACGTGATGACGCCCTCGGTATAAGAGCCCCCCGACCCCCAAAGGGGGAGGGCTATCGCGATGACTGTCAATAGGCAAGTTACTTTCATCATGCAATATAGAATCCAGTGGTTGAACACGGTAGAATCCAATGGTTGAACACGGCGTCAGCCCTCCCCCTTTGGGGGCGGGGGGGCTACTTCAGACGTGCAAGGGTCTCTTTGATGCGCTTCATCGACTCCACGATGTTCTCATCGCTGGTCGCATAGCTCATGCGGAAGCACTCAGGAGAGCCAAAGGCATCACCACCCACGGTAGCCACATGACCCACCTCGAGCAGATACATGGCGAAGTCGGTGGAGTTGTTGATGACACGGTCGCCATCCTTCTTGCCGAAGTAGCTGGAGCACTTGGGGAAGAGATAGAAGGCACCTTGTGGGTCATTCACTTCAAGACCAGGAATCTCCTTGGCGAGTTTCACAATGAGGTTCTTTCTGCGCTCGAATGCCTGACGCATATCCTCCACACACTGCTGGTCGCCTGCAAATGCAGCTTCTGCCGCCTTCTGAGAAACAGAGCATGGGCCTGAAGTATATTGACCCTGCAGTTTGTTGCAGCCCTTCACAATCCAATCAGGAGCAGCAATGAAGCCGATGCGCCAACCTGTCATTGCGTAAGCTTTCGACACACCATTGATGACCACCACACGGTCTTTGATATCACCGAACGAAGCCATTGAAGCGTGCTTGCCCACATAGTTGATGTGCTCATAAATCTCGTCAGCAATCACGATGACATTCTCGTGCTTCAAGAGCACGTTCTTCAAACCTTCCAACTCCTCCTGGCTATAGACAGAACCCGTTGGGTTGCTGGGTGAGCAGAGGATAAGGGCACGTGTCTTGGGTGTGATGGCTGCCTCCAACTGTGCAGGAGTAATCTTGAAGTCCTGTTCGATAGGAGCATCAATGAAGACAGGAGTACCCTCTGCGAGCAGCACCATCTGAGGATAAGACACCCAGTAAGGGGCAGGGATGATGACTTCATCGCCAGCATTGATAATCGCCATGATGGTGTTGCAGACAGACTGCTTGGCACCGTTTGAGCAAAGAATCTGAGAGGGCTTGTAGTCCAATCCGTTCTCGTTCTTGAGTTTGTTCACGATGGCCTGCTTCAGTTCTGGATAGCCAGGCACAGGACTGTACTTGCTCCAGTTGTCCTCCACAGCCTTGATGGCGGCCTTTTTGATGTGGTCTGGAGTGTTGAAGTCAGGTTCGCCGACACTAAGGTTAATCACATCCACGCCCTGAGCCTTTAACTCAGAACTCTTCTGACTCATCGCAAGCGTCGCACTTGGAGAGAGTCTGTTCAATCTTTCTGAAAGAATTTCCATATTATTGAGTTTATTTATTGAAATGCAATGTATGTCCCATACGTTCCTTCTTCGTGTGGAGGTAACGCTCATTGTAGGGATTAGGAGTGATTTCGATAGGCACGTTCTCCACGATTTCGAGTCCGTAACCTTCGAGTCCCACACGCTTCACAGGGTTGTTCGTCAGCAGACGAATCTTGCTAATGCCAATTTCTCTGAGGATTTGGGCACCTACACCATAATCTCTCAAATCGGGGTCGAAACCCAGATGGATGTTGGCATCCACCGTATCAAGTCCTTCCTCTTGCAACTTGTAAGCGGCAATCTTGTTCATTAGTCCGATACCACGTCCCTCTTGAATAAGATACACCACAGCACCCTTGCCCTCTTTCTCGATGAGTTGCATCGACCTGTGCAATTGCTCTCCACAATCACAACGTTGGCTGCCAAAGATGTCGCCTGTGGCACAACTGGAATGCATTCTCACCAGCACAGGTTCATCAGGTTTCCATTCGCCTTTGATGAGCGCCACATGTTCAAGACCGTTACTCTTCTGAAGGAAGGGGATGATGCGGAAGTGTCCGTATGCAGTAGGCATATCAGCTTCCACACCTTTCTCCACCAAGCGTTCTCTTTGCAGACGATAGGCGATGAGATCTTTGATTTGGATGAGTTTCATGTCAAACTCCTTCGCTTTCTCCACAAGTTGAGGCAGACGCGCCATCGTACCATCGGGATTGAGAATTTCGATAAGAGCCGCAGCGGGTTTCAAACCAGCCAGACGCGCCAAATCGATGGAGGCCTCCGTATGCCCAGCACGACGCAGCACACCATTATCTTGTGCATAAAGCGGATTAATGTGACCAGGGCGACCAAAATCCCCTGATTTTGCCTCTGGATTGGCCAGCCATTGGATAGTGGCAGCTCTATCGTGAGCACTTACACCTGTGGTGCATCCATCGAGTTTATCGACAGTCACCGTGAATGGAGTGCCCAACATCGATGTGTTCTCCTCCACCTGATGAGGCAATTCCAGTTCCTTCGCACGTGACATCGTGATGGGGGCACAGAGCACACCACGTCCTTCACGCAGCATGAAGTTCACCTTCTCAGGGGTGATCATCTCGGCTGGCGTAATGAAGTCACCCTCATTCTCACGATCTTCATCATCCACCACAATGACGAACTTGCCCTGTCGGAAGTCCTCTATTGCCTCTTCTATCTTACTGAACTGTATCATATTTCTCTATTTCTTTTTTGATTTGTTCTGAATACTTGATGACGGCTCGCAAGTCCTTTCTCCTACGACGATAAAAACGGAAGTTGCGAGTCTCCATCACGGGGTAACCGTTGAGAAGTCGAAGCACCTGACGGTCTTTACTGTTCGAGAGCACCTCCACCACATATTCCGTCATCAGCATGATACCCTCTGCCTTCATATCCTCACGCTTCGAGAACCAATAACGCACGATGTAGACCATATAGCCGAAGAATGTGGAACGTGGCAGCGAACCCAGATACTCTCGGCTGGTCGAAATGAGTTGTTCCAACGTCTTGTGCATGTCGGCATAGTCGGGGTCGTTGATGATGACCTCCTTGCGTGTAATGTTGCGCTTGGGTCGTATGCCGAGAATCTTTTTCCACAACAGGATGTAAGCATCCATATTGAACACCGCCGAGTCGTTATTCGACTTCACCGTCAACAGGATTCCCAACGGAGCCATCACCATCGTGCTGATCCACATACCCAACCACACAGGCATTCCTCCCTCGCGACTCACCTTCATGGCACCAGTGTCGATGATGTAGTAGAGGATGAAGATGATGACCGCCACCACAACAGGAAAACCCAACCCTCCCTTGCGGATGATTGCCCCTAATGGAGCTCCTACAAAGAAGAAGATGAGGCATGAGAGCGACATCGTGATTTTCAGCCAGAACTGAATCCAATGCAGGCGAATTTGCTTTTCGCTCCATTCCATATTGTCTGCCTCACTCCTCGTGTTCAGCTCTTGAAATCCCACCTTCTGCAAAGCCGCCATCACAATCTGCTGCTGCTTCTGCGAGTTATAACCTTCCATCAGCGAATCGACATTCACCGTTGTTTTTGCCATCATCACACCTCGTTTCGCCTTCTCCGCCAGATAGAGTTCCTCAGCTTTCTCTAATTTCTTCCTCACACTATCATTCATCTGCACCACCGTCACAGAGTCATAGTCAGAAATTCGAGCCTCATGTGGGATGTTCAGCGAATACCGTTGCATGTTCGCCTCATACACCTTGCTCAGTCGGTTCAGGTAATTCTCTATTGAGTCGATGTCGTGTCTCAGTTGCTTCATGTTCTTGGCACGTGCATTGTCCGAAGCCGACTCCTCCGTCATGTTGAAGTTCGTGTCGAAGTCGATAATGAAATGCTTCTCCACAAACCCTTCCCTTCGATAAGGCGTGTTCCTCGCCTGCAATCCTTCTCCACCTTGCAAATTCTCGAACTGACCACCTCCATACAAGTGCAGCAGCAAGTGCAATTTGTCATCTGTCGTCTCCAATTTGCCAGAATCAGCCAACACAATGTGCGCACGGCTTGCTCCATCCTTCAGGTTATAAATCAACACATCATAGAGCATACCCGTATCCTTGTCCTTCCGCTCCACATAGAGGTTGATATTTTCGATACCATCGTAAAACACCCCCTCTGGGATGTCCAACTCAGGTGATTTCATCTTCAACGATCGAATCATCTCCAACAACTTTTGCTGAGCCTCTGGCGCTATCTTGTTCTGGAAGTGGAACGATGTGAGTGTCAGCACCACCATCAGTATGATGAGGGGACGCATGGTTCGAATCAACGAAATACCTGCCGCCTTGATGGCCAACAACTCCAAGCGTTCTCCTAAATTACCAAATGAGATAAGGCTCGCCAACAAAATGGCCAAAGGCAATGAGGTCGGCACCAACGTCTCAATGGCATAGAAGAAAAACTTTGCATACACTTCCATCGTCCATCCCTTACCCAAAAGGTCATCGATATACTTCCACAAAAACTGCATCATGACGACAAATGTGCTGATGCAGAAGGTGCCTGCAAACAGCGAGAGGAAGTTCCTCAAAATAAACATGTCAAGTCGCTTGATGAGTTTCATTACGCATACACCTACAGGTGCGTACATTAATTTTGGGTGCAAAGGTACGAATAAGTG
>JBGUMY010000141.1:0-5065 GCA_045117095.1 Bacteroidaceae bacterium
GTTGCCTGAATGCTTTCACCATCCTCGGCATTGAGACTCGTGAAATGCTCTGTGATCTTGGTGGGGAAATAAAGGTCGTTGTCAGCATAGCGCGTCACGGTCAATTCGCTGACGGTCTTGCCTACAGCCGAGGCGGGCAGCGTGAGCGTGAAGCGGCAGGGGCTGAGAACATTGGTGAAATGGAACAAGCAAGATGCATCAACACCAGTGGTCACCTTGGGCGCCACCATATAGTTCATGGCACCTAAGTGTGCCGTGCTGTTGTTGCCCGTCTGTGTCTGGCGCCTCAATGCAATCTGTCGGTTACTGTTTCCGTCTGTATTGCTGTTATAAGGATAGTATGAATAGTAAACAGCACTGGCATTCAAGGTAAAGGCACCGCCATCGAAAGCAGTTTGGAGACGACCCGATGACGTGCTTTGCATGGCGCGATGGGTCGTGCTCTGCAAGTTTTCGTTGATTTCGCCAACAATACAAATCTCATCGCCCGTATTCCAGGCGAACGACAATCCGCTTTCACCAGCAGTCAGCGTGACACGGGTATCGAGGCCATCCTCCTGATCGCCAAATTCATAACTCGGCATGTAGCCATACACGCCATGATGTATATTGACTTCAGACGGGTCGATAGCGTCATCTGAAGCACAGCCTGCAAAAAGCAGCATCGTTGCTGCGTATAGAATATGTTTCTTCATCGTCTTTTTATTAATATACATTAGCCTTCAGTATCTCCCCATCCATAGTCTTGACCTTCGCCCCGTGTGGGGCTTTTGGAACTTATCGCCAGAAGATTAGAAAATGCTATTTCAAAAACTTTCATTTTGGGTGTTAAATACTTCTTCTTCATATCGTTCTTGTATTATTGTTCTTTTTATTACCGCTGAAGCGGGAACACTATCAATAAGGGAACAAAGTAAGTGATAATCCATGAAACCACCAAATTTATTCTTAAAAAAGTGTCTTTCAATCATTAAAAACGGTTCTTGAATCCTCTGTGTGCGCACACAACAAGGGCTGACTCAACAAATCACAGCCTTAACCACGCTGGGACTGCCAAGAAGTACACCAAAGGGAGTCCTTCTCACTCACTGAGCGATGAATCGGTAGCTCAACGGACAAAAAAAGACCTGCGAGACGAAAGTCTTGCAGGTTCAATTCTCTTTGGGGATTCACATCCCTAAAAGTTGTGCTCTAATGCTCTGATTATTCAGCGAGAACAGAGTCAACAGCTGCGTCTACGAGAGAGTCAACAACTGAATCGATAGCTGCCTCTACCTCTTCTTCTACAACAACGCTGTCGATAGTATCATTAACAACGGGCTGCTTAGGATCGCAAGATACGAATGAAACAGATGCAGTGAGAGCGATTGCAGCAACAGCTGCGAAAACCAACTTCTTCATAATTTTTTTTACTTTTAATGTGTTAAACAATTAATATGCTTTCAAAACCGCTGCAAAGTTACGCACTTTTTAAGATACGTTGTTATTGGAAAATCCTTTTTTTTATGTTTTTCACTAAAAATCTTTAATATATAAGCAAAACAAGACATTTTTGGCGTGTTTTTGTATTTGTGTGCGTACACAATAGGGGATAGAAAAATAAAAAAGGGGTATTTTATTTTGTATTGTCTACAAATTACACTACCTTTGCATCGAAATAACACTAACTCTATAATCATTAGTCGCACATGAAAATGAAAAAATGGATCATGCTGCCAGTCATGCTGGTACTTGCAGCATGTGGGGAACAAGCACAAAATGGCTATACCATCACCGGTACAGCAGAAGGCACAACGGATGGTGACACTGTCTACATCTGCGAAATGCAAGGCTTTTTTGAGATGTACCCAACGGACACCACCTTTGTAAAAGATGGTAAATTCGAGTTCAAAGGCAAATGTGAGGGTGCTGTCATGCGCTTCCTGGTGCCCATGCATGCCGGGCAGTCTGTGGCGACCGAGATGTTCATCTTGGAAAATGCCAACATCAAGGCAACCCTCATGAAGGGAGAAGGGAAAAGCATCATCGAGGCTGGCCCCAATGGGAAACTGTACGATGAATTTGAGCATGGCGTGAATGAGATAGCCGAAAAGATGGATGGGCCATGGAATATCCTGAACGACTCGACCAAGAGCGAGGCTGAGCAACAGATAGCACAGAACATGCTCGATTCGCTGCAAAAAGTTCAAGCGAACTTCGAAAAGAAGTTCATCATCGACCATGTGCCATCAGCCATCAGCGATATGCTTTTCGCATTCTGTTCCCAGCACTTCGAAGAGTCTGAGCAGGAGGAAATCATCAAGCTCTTCGGCGAGAAGCAACCTGAATATCCTGTCTATAAATCCATCATGAAACAGCGCAAGGCGATGGAAGCCACCGCCGTGGGCAGTGATTTCACAGACCTCGAGATGCCCGACCCCAATGGCAAGAGCATGAAGGTGAGCGACTATGTGGGCAAGAGCAAGTATGTGCTCGTGGATTTTTGGGCTTCCTGGTGCGGTCCCTGCCGTGCTGAAATGCCCAATGTGGTCGAAGCCTACCAAACATATCATGACAAGGGTTTCGAAGTGATCGGCGTTTCATTAGACAACAACAAGAAAGCTTGGGTAGCTGCGATTGGTTCGCTGAAAATGCCTTGGCCACAGATGAGTGACCTGAAGGGTTGGGAAAGTGCGGCTGCAGGAGCCTACAACATTCAAGCCATCCCAGCCAATGTGCTCATTGACGAGCAGGGCAAGATTGTGGCAAAGAATCTGCGTGGTGAAGACTTGCTGAACAAGATGGCAGAACTGCTCCCATAAGCAACGGGGTCATTCCACCCACATAAGGTCGGACATGACATCGTTGGAAACAAAAAGACCCGAATGAGACAGGCGCAGGACTTGGTCGCACAAGACCAATCGTCCTGCCCTGATTTGTTTTTGGGCATTGCGGAGGCAATACTCTTTGAAGACCTTGCCAAACTTCTCCTCTAACAAATCCAATCGGATGCCTTCAGCAGTACGCAAGCCAGTAAAGACAAACTCATCGTAGCGTTCAGCTTCCGTCAGGTGTTCCACCACCAATGGTTCCCCCTTGAGATAAGCATCCAAGGAATCCGCATGGAAACAACGTTGCTGTCCATCGAAAGAATGAGCCCCAGCCCCTACCCCCAAATAAGGAATCCCATGCCAATAACTGGAGTTATGCCGTGATTCCCAACCCGGTATGGCGAAATTGCTCAATTCATAATGGCGATAACCAGCATCGGTCAAGGCCTGAATCAGGTAGTCGTACATCTGCACAGAAAGTTCCTCATCCAGTTCGGTGATGTCGCCCTGTTCAAGCAATTGATGCAGTCGTGTTCCTTCCTCATACATCAACGAATAGGCGGAAAGATGCTGCACACCCAGCGACAAAGCCATCTGCACATCATGCTTCCATTCATCGAGTATCTGTCCTGGAAATCCAAACATCAAGTCGATGCTGAGGTTGTCAAAACCCATCTGTTGAGCCATCTTCACAGCCTGCATAGCTTGTGAGGCCGTATGGCGACGGTTCAAGAACCGCAACCGCTGGTCATGAAAAGTCTGCACACCCATACTGAGCCGGTTGATGCCCATGCTGCGCCAAGCACTCAGCAGTACAGGCGACACATCATCAGGATTGGCTTCGAGGGTGATTTCCGCTCCCTCACGTACATTATATATATATAATATAGTGGAAAGGATGCGTTCGACCTCTTCAGGAGGCAACTGCGAAGGGGTTCCCCCACCGAAATAGAGAGTTTCGATGGTTTCTCCCTTCAATTCATCCTTCCGAGCCCCCAATTCTGCCACTACCGCATCCACATATTTGCGGCACTTTTCTATCGATGTGGTGGAAAAGAATCCGCAGTAGATGCAACGCGACTTGCAAAACGGTATATGTACGTAAATTCCTGCCATTTCGTGACAAAAGTACGCATATTTTACTTAATAAAGATGAAAAAAGTAAAAGAACACGAAGTTTTTGTGTTACATACCAAAAAAATGTCGTAAATTTAACCCGATTTTGGATTTTTTACTAATAACAACAATAAAACAACCTAACAATGAAAGTTTACCAAACTAACGAAATCAAGAACATTGCCTTGCTTGGCAATGACGGTGCTGGTAAGACCACTCTTACCGAAGCACTTTTGTATGAAGCAGGAATCATTAGCCGTCGTGGTCGCATCACCCAGAAGAACACCGTGAGTGACTACTTCCCAGTGGAACAGGAATACGGCTACAGTGTATTCTCTACTGTTTTCCATGTGGAATGGAACCACAAGAAGTTGAACATCATCGACTGCCCTGGAGCAGATGACTTCGTGGGTGCAGCCATGACAGCCCTGCACGTGACCGACACTGCCCTGTTGCTCATCAACGGTCAGTATGGTCCAGAGGTAGGTACACAGAACCACTTCCGTTACACGGAGAAGTTGGGCAAGCCCGTCATCTTCCTCGTCAACCAGTTGGACTCTGACAAGTGTGACTACCACCAGGTGCTCGACAGCCTGATTGGCATTTATGGCCCCAAGGTGATTCCAATCCAATATCCACTCAATGAAGGTCCTAATTTCAACTCACTCATCGACGTGCTGCTGATGAAGAAGTACTCTTGGAAGCCCGAAGGTGGCGCTCCCATCATCGAGGAAATTCCTGCAGAAGAAATGGACAAGGCAATGGAGATGCATCGTGCCCTCGTGGAGGCAGCAGCTGAAAACGACGAGGAACTGATGGAGAAGTTCTTTGAGACAGAGGCTCTGACTGAAGACGAACTGCGTCTTGGCATCCGTCGTGGTCTCGCCACCCGTTCCATGTTCCCAGTGTTCTGCGTATGTGCCACCAAGGATATGGGTGTTCGGCGCTTGATGGAATTCTTAGGCAATGTGGTGCCATTCGTGGACGAGATGCCACAGGTACACAACACACGTGGTGAAGAAGTGAAGCCAGATGCCAACGCACCAACCTCTCTCTATTTCTTCAAGACTGCCAACGAGCCACACATCGGTGGTGTGCAGTACTTCAAGGTGATGTCTGGTAAGGTACACGAAGGTGAT
>JBGUMY010000142.1:0-4017 GCA_045117095.1 Bacteroidaceae bacterium
TTTATTCATAATAAGAACATTATTAGTTAATGATTGAAGCAACGCAAGCAACCGCTCTCGTTCATCTTCTGTTCCGTTAATATACAACTCATTTCCATTTGGATCCACATACTTCATCGGATTTCCTGCGCAATAAGCATACGGGCTGATATGATAGTATTTCTCACACAAAGGATCCATGCTGGTGAACCTGCAGATGGCTGGGTCATATTGACGTGCTGAGTAATCGTAGAGGTTCAGACCCTGCATGCGGTCATACTCCTTGCCGTTGTACAGCTTCTTTTGCACATACAACTGGTTGTCGCCTTCGTTGAGCAGTCCACCAAAAGGATAGTAGTTGTTGGCCTGGATAATGGAACCCACCCCGCTGGGGGTGGCTCTGGCCACATGGCGGACATTGCCAAGATGGTCTGTCGCATAATAGTTGTATGAGTCCAAATTGCCATAGACAATATCCAAGTAACCATTGGCATAATAATATTTCTCCCTGATGCTGCTCTCCACCTCCAAGGCACCCACATACAGGGTGGAGTCCTTAGACAGCGTGTTCTGCTGCCGGCCAACAATTATTTTTCCATTCTCTGACATATTCTTTTCTTTTTCTTGCAAATTTACTTGAAATCACTCGCTCTCACTTCACCAGCACTTTTTTCCCATCACGGATGTAAATACCCCTGGATGGAATGGAGATTGGACGGCCTGTGAGGTCTTGATATACACCCTTGGCATGTTGATTTCGCTTATCTATGTGAACATCTTGGATGGCATCAGGGGAGATGGTCTCATCATCATGATAATAGACATCATCCATCCATGAACATTCCAACAGCTTCCGATGAGGCGTTCCTGCCATCCAAACTCCAGACAGGCTGCCTTCAATGCCCAAGAGTGAACCTATGCCCTCTATCCAGCAGGAGTTCTCATCGCTTCTGTCCGTGAAGAATTCTCCTGCTTCGTTGTATGCTTCATTGAGATAGAGGCACCGACGCTTGATACCTTTGAATTCCTCTTCTGTCACCTTTTCCACCCTGCATTTCCGTTGCTGAACATCACATTCTTTCTCAAAGTCATCCCAATAGTCCAGCACTCCAAGAGTGAGCACGTCACCCTCGTTGGCATGGAAATCATAAAGGAGATAGGCGTCTTCGGCTCCTTTCCACGGATAGAACCACACCTTGCCGTCCTCCTCATACAAAGCAGCCATAATGTGCTCATCAGTTTCCTCGCCCAGCACAGAGGCGTACAAGTTCCTGCATTGATGTCCTCCGATCAGTACCCTTTCCTCATCCCACTTGAAATAGAAATGGCGCTTTTCCACCTTTCTATACTCAGGACTGACACTGTTGCCGAGTGAATACTCCTGTATCCAGCTCATGCCGCCATCCACCAGGCACTGATTGGCGGTTGGATTGAACGTGGCATCTGTATAAAGCGTGTCCGTGCCCACGGTGCAGAGCCATGTGCTCATTCCCCCACCCATCAGCATGCCCACCTGCGTGTTTTCAAATGGGTAGCCCTCCTTTCCAAGCCCTTCAATCCACCATCCGCTTTCAGGCATCAGGTCTTCCAATGTGAAAGGTTCATCATCATTCACATAATCCTGGTAGTCCGACTCATTGATGACACACAGGCATCGACGCTCCACACCATGATACATGCGCGTTTCTACATCCAGCACACGCATGGTCTCAGGACGATACTGATAGGAAGACTCTACAGGATTGATGCTCGGGCCTGTATACACCTCTATCTTATCGTCCGCTTCTGCGCCAAAATCATACAACAGCAAGCCCTCCTGAGAGTCCTTGGGAACAAAATACACTTTCTGTCCCTTCTGATACAGAGCCAGCAGATATTCTTTCCTTGAACCATCGAGGCTGCTGTCCACATACATCTTCTTGCATGCTTCATCATTGATGATGGTGTCTCCTTCCAGCAAGAAATCATAATGATAGCGGTGCTTCACGCCCAAATGGTCATTCAGCGCACCCCAATAGTATGTTGCCTTCCATCTTTTGCCATCCTGAACAAAAGGGAAGTTCTCAGCCCTCATGCTGATGCCACAGCAGAGCATGACAAAAAATACCAAGTACCTCATACTCTTAATTGATTTGTCCATAATCGACGTCTAAAGTTACGCCCAAAGGTACAACAAAATCTTGATTGTCCACGCAATTTATTGCACCATTATGAAGAATTTGTATGGAAGTACCAGTAGTTCCAATGTAATTGATATTTACATCTGTCAATGTGGCGCCATCAACAATCAGTTTACTTCCTGATGAGAGATGAAGAGTAACTCCTCTATAAAAGTTAATGTCGTTGGTTATCCGTAAAGTTTTACCACTATTCACATATACATTATGATACACGTATTTTCGATTACTCCAAACTGTATTTTGAGTGATGTAAATGATTGAATCGGGAATCATGCTGGGTAAATCTGCCAAATGCCCATACTCATCCATTGACCCCTTCTCATAATCGGAATCATCACCATCAGGCGTATCTGGCACCCAACTCGGACAATGTGCAGGCTTTGGACCTATACCCCAATTATAAAACCCATCTCCATCAAGATCTTCTACTACAATATCTGAATCAGAATATAAGAGTGATGATACGGGGAGGATCGCATAATATGGTCTTAGGAAACAGAATGGGTCATTAAATAACACGTAAGCATAACCTTGATGTTGTATATTGGGACCATAACTGTTTTTGAATATCCAATATGTTTTACCAATTCTACTATCTCCACTTTGTATAACATCAGAATAGATAGGAGGCTCCAAAAAATCGTTATAATATTCAATGGTATCACCTGCATGTAGCACAGCATACCCTACAAGCGGCATGGCATGACCATAATATATTATCGTATCGCTATTCATATATACATAACCATGTCCTGAAACCATTGGGCCATTTTTAATCAACATCCTCTTCACCTCATCATTATTATTTGTAGTATAATTTGCCACCTTGCCTGTGTCACCTAATGTAATCAATTCATTAAAATAACCTTTATTACTACATGGTTCATTCTCACCAGAATAGATGAAAGATGCTTCTTCTGAGACACCATTATCCGCAATCCACTTGAGGGCCTCATAAGCATGTCCTCCACCATTACTGGAACTGCATCCTGAACAAGAAATGACCTCTTGTTCCGATAAATCACAATCGATCTTACTATTGAAATACAAATTTACAAGCGCTTCAGTTACACCTACAGCCGTAAATGCCCAGCAGCGATTTCCTGTCTGGCGTTTAACAGAGGTCATCCAATTAACACCATGGCGGTTTCTCCAGTCAAAAGAGTCTACATACGGAGATACAGTGAGAGCCCCCCGAGGGTCTTGATTGAAATCAGCCTCTCCAAATTCAAAAATTCCAGAGGTATAATATTCAAAACCTGATGGGGGACAATTTCCGTCAATTCCCATTAATTTCTTTCTCTCAGCCCACGGCATCATAGATAACTCTGTATTTGAAGCTCTCCAAAGCCTTTTATGTATACAGTTATTCTCATTAATTCTATTTGCAATGCTTTGAGTCTGGATTCTTCTATTGTAATCTGATATTTCTTTTTGTTTTTCTACTTGCTTTTTTTGAGTCTTGGAATTAATATCGGAAATGTTCCATGTTATATTGGAAAGCTCCAAAGAAGCGTTATTCATATATATACGCAGTGCGTAAGGGTATATATATGGAAGTGTCTTTGTTTCTTCACAATAATCGGAAATGATCAGCGTATCCACATCATTATAGAGTTTACTTGATTCGAGAATAACATATTCATTTCGATCCTTATCCTCTAACAAAACCCTCACAAAACTATTGGGGTGTGTCTGTATAACCTTGCCAGTGATAGCAAAACCTTCTATCAGATTCTTTTCCGAAGAAAAAGAAATCGAATCCGAATTCACAAAGGTTTCATTGATCACTTTTGTTTCTGTAGATGCACTTTTTTTCAACTTGAAGGGTTGGTCATCCGCATAGCAATAACTGCAA
>JBGUMY010000143.1:0-7325 GCA_045117095.1 Bacteroidaceae bacterium
AAGTTGTACTTTTTATACAACTCTTCATCTGTCCAAGATTTTGAGAAGTCCTGCATTGGAACAAACTTAAATTTATCTTTAGAAAGATTGATAGAAGAAACAGATAAGAGCAATAAGAATCTGGCAAATTTGGTTGCAAGATAACTCCTCAAATTTTCAGCTTCTTTTGCAGTCTTAAATTTACCTATTATAAGATACGAATCTGTGCATGCAACATTTGGCCCAAATGTTCTGAGACTTGACAAAACTTTTACTTGGCCATTCTTGTCAGGTTCTCCTGCATGTTCACAAGTAACTTTACTAATAGATACTTTCCAAGAATCAATGTAATCCTTATTCTCAGTTATAGAATCCTTGTCAACATAATAAGACCCTTGGCTTGTTACTAATTCTATTGAACCTGGATAGCTAATTTCTTGACCACGAACATTTGAGGATTGTCCAAATGGGTTACGAGACAACATTATATCAGATATTGTTGGTGTACCTTCAGGTACAGCGGCATTTAAAATATTAATTGCCTCGTTATATCTAACAATTACCTCATATTCATCAAGAGATCTTTCCATTGTGCTTTCACGTCCAGCAAGTATGTTTGTGAAAAGGCACTTTCCATTATGCGCACTATTCCACAGGAAATAGCAAATACCACCTCCTATACTTGCCGTTGGGAAAAGCTCCTTAGAGTTCACAAAATCCTTAATATATTTGACATGTTTGTCTGTTCGCATCGATTCTCTAAAATCATCAAGGCCTTTTCCTCCTGCAAACCATTTCGATGGCATTATCATAGATATACTTGATGGTGATAATTGTTTTGAATTATCAACAAATAATTGATAGATTGGAGATGCACTGGCCTTTGCGCCACCATCCATAATCTGATATGGTGGGTTGCCTACTATTGCTTTGAAATTCATATTGTTTATATCTTCATTTGCTTTTTTAGGAATAGAATTATATACGTGCCAGAAATCAATTCCCTGCACGATGTCTTTACGGAAGGCCTCTGGCTTTGCTCGAAGAACAGTAATCATGTCACAATCAAGCTTTGACTCTCCGTTGAAGTAGAAGGTGTTTCCCCGTTTGGTTACACCTTCTGCATCACGCTTCAATACACCAGCACTCACAAGGTCATTTACTTCAATCTTCTTGCTATAGCACTTCACGTTCATGCGGATATCTTTACGGAAACCAGCTAAAGTACGCTTAGTGATGCTAACCGCCATTTTGGTACGACAAACAACGAAGATATTGTCCTGAAGTACGTCCTTCCAAATCTCCAAGTCGTTACCAGCTTGTCTATAGTAACCCTCAGAGTCAGTACTTGTGCCACGCTCACCTGTAAGTTCAATCTCACGGAACGCCTTTTCTTTTGAGGTCTTAAACATCGAATAGGCCATATAGAGCGGATAGAGACCTGTCTTTGAATTGATTTCAAGAATTCGAGCATTGTAGTCACCAAAGACATCCTTTGTTACATTGTTTTTGTCGACATATCGCGCAGCCTTGATGTTCTCGCCGTATTGATTCTCCACGGTGTATTCTGCATCGAACTCTTCATTGAAGAAACACCAACCACCCAAGCAGTCACTCATGTGGCGATTGACCACCTTCCAAGGCGTAAGCACGGTCTCCTTGTCAGGATTGTGGAAGTAAGAGAAAATGGTGGCTATCTTGGCAATACGGTCTTCCGTATTAAGATTATCGGCCTCCTTCACCATCTGACGGATGCGCTTAGCAGCACCTGTGAAGATGCTACGGTCAAAGCAGTCCTTCAGAATGTTAAACGTCTCTTTGGTAAAGCCCTTAGGCATGAACTCATCCCAAGATGCCTGGTCAACGATTTCTTCGCTGGCGAAGTTGTCGATGGTAATTTCTTCCCCATCATCATCATTGATTTCGGCTCCATAAACCAACAGCGGAATACGGATGGCCACACCACGCAATACAGACATACGAGCACGCTTCTCTTTGTTCTCTTGGTCACGCTTCTTCTTGGCCTCGTCGGTATTCTTTTCTGGATCAGTCCATTCTTTCCAAATCACAGGTTTTGAGAAGTCTGTCCATTCACCATCAATGAATCGGCTATTAGAAACAAAGAGATATGGGAATATCTGAGTTGGGTAACACATCTTGTCATCCCATCCATCTGTATCGGTCATCGGGAAACCATTGTCATCACTCTCTGCAGACATAACTGGCTGAACTGGAATCTCGTTCTTTGCGGAGAGGAAGTAGATGTATTTGACCATCTGAGCATTATTTGTGTCGCCAATGCCTGTATTGTTGATATTTATCTTCTCAGGCTTCCATCCTGCAGGCATTGAACCGAGCAAATCGTGAACATCACCAAGAGCCTTCTCCTGTTCAGGAGTGAGGTTGAGCAGCTGGTCGGGATTATAGATGGAGTTGTCTGCATAACCACTACGCACAGCACGCTCGATATAAACATTCGATAGTTTCTCGAATATCTGATTGGCAGAGAACTTCTTGCCCATTTCGCCTTCGTCCATCGAAAGTACGGGACAGAGCTTGATGAATGCCTGAAGGTGTTCTTCCTCTTCCTTTTGCTTGCGTTTCATTTGCTTCTTGCCAGCACCCTGAGCATCGACAGCCATCTTAGCAGTTTCTGCTACAGCAGTCAAAGCACGGTCAGGAGCAAAATCAAATACATAGCAATCAGACTTCTGACGACCATTCAGCACAGCATGAGTCTGAACACGGAAGATGGTCTGCATATAGTTGGCAGCAGGAGTATTCTCCGAACCCTTCATGCAGAGCACAGCCGTCCACTCAGGAACGGAAACACCCGTTGTAAGCTTACCACACGAAAGCGTGATAGTGTATTCGTATTTCTTGATGGCATCCTGCACCTCTTTAAGTGCGCTGCCATCCTTATCCTCTATGTTTCCGTCGCCAGCCACATTGACGATATGAAACATATCGTTATCTTCTCCAAAAACTTCATGTTCTTTCAGCAGTTCGTAAAGAGCAGCCGCCTCTTTTACACCAGGCAAAAGCCAGAAAGTATGGCGGAAATGCTCACGGAACTCATCTGTAGAGAATGGGTATTGGCTTGTTTCAGATTCCTCAACCAATTTATCGAGAAAACGACGGACAGCACCCTCATGGATGAACTTGTCCACTTTGATCTCAGCCATTTTTGCCTGTAATTCGGCACGTCTCAACGGACTCTTCTCATTATCGATGAGCTTCTGATAGGTTTTCTTATCCTCTTCCGTCCACACACGGAAGAACTCATGGAACTTGAACACTTCATTGTTCTCAATGGCTTCATCACGCACCATCTTGGGCAGGGTGAAAGTAAGAATCTGCATACGAGGCAACTCTGCATAAGGATTAGGATCGCCAAAATGCTTGTCGTCCCATTCCTGCTTGGCACGTTGCTCCATTACATAGTCCCATGTATAAATCTCGCCCTCGTCGTACTTGTCGAGCAAGTTGAACGGTGTGCCAGACAAAGACAGAATGCGTGTATTTTCTTTCTTCAATTTAGACATCACACGTACACCAGCTGCAGCTTCGATACCTTCATGTGCTTCATCAACCATCACAAAATCCCAATCATACTCCATGATAGCCTTTTTCAGAGGATCAAAGTTGCGCTCCTTGCCACCGACGTACTGCGAGAGACGTAAATATTGCATGGAAACAAAGAACACCATACGCTTCTTTCCTGCATCAACTTTCTTCTTTAGAGAATAGAAATCTTCTCCAGTAGAATCTTCGTCGCTCATGCGAGTTGCGTATGAATAAATGTCCTCTTGGTCGCCAAATATCTTATGGAAATCCTCATGCCAGCCCTTATCCACTACAGGACGATGAGTAATGATAAGCGTTGATTTGTAGTCCATCTGCTTGGCTACCTCCAAACCACTCAGGGTCTTACCAAAGCGCATCTTAGCATTCCAAAGGAAAGCCTTTCCGTTCTGTTTACTGAAATGACTAACGGTTTCTGTAATCGCCTTGTCCTGTTCTGGACGGAATTTGATAGCTCCAAAACCAGCACCCTGACCATTCTTGATTTTCTTGATCGCCTCGTGAACTTTATCGATATTGCAAGCAAACCAAATGTCAGCATCATCACCCTTGTATCTGTTGAGCGACTGTTGGGGAACATTCATTGCTGCAAGAGTACGATACACGTCATCTGCCTTGTAGCATTTGGTTTCCTGGGCATAGGTTGTACACTCTACATGCTCAATATGGTAAGTAACACCTTGCATGTAGGAACGTTTGTCAAGAACTTCACGAACGGCCTTAAAGAGCACTTGTTTGTTCGGATTGTCAGCAACATCGTTGTCAACAAATACCTCACCGACCTTCAGAAGGTTGGCGTGCTTCCTGTCGTTAATGGTGAGAACGTACAGGAGTCTCGATTGGGTAATTGTATATTTAATGCTCATATCGTGTGGGATATTTAGTTACAAATTATTATTCTTCATCATCTTCATCCTCAGTACGGTTGTGACTGTGGAGTAGAGATTGGAACTCTATCTTCTGCCAAGGACTTGAGTTGGGATCTTCTCCGGGTTTTAACGTATAGCCCTCTTTGGGTTTCTTCTTATTCCAGTCTCTAATGAGACAGTGATAACCGATGTGACTTGTGGTAGTTCCTTCCTTACAAGCTTTGCAATCACGCTTGATTTTCTCGCCCCATAGGTTTACTTCGTATTGCTTATCGCAACTGTCGGGTATCACCATTTTGATACCGTCCATCTGCCACAGGTTCCAAGAAATAATACGTGCAATACTAACAACGGAAGATTTCTTCAACTCTTCATCAGGGAAACGTGCCTTGAAATACTCGATGAAGGTGTAAAGCAATGCTTCACGAGCTAAAAGGAGGTTGTCGCCTTGCCACTCATAACCGTAAGTGTGCATATAGGCTTTACGTGCCCATTCAAGCCATTCCCCAGGCTCTCCAATATTCTCACTAACTACACGAAGCTTGCGGTCGAGCAAACCAATTCGATTCTGAATAGGGATGGCTTCACCAGTTGTTGTGTCATAACGGCTTACCAAATAAGGTGCCTCGCCACAAGTAATCTCCAGTCGGTTTTCGGTGACATACTTTTTCCATGTTTTCTGCTTGTCACCTTCAGGAAACTCAATCTTTCCTTCAGTAGGAATCCACGAATGAATGCCATCCTCATTGACTTCCTCATGGTTGAACACGTCCTTGCGTCCGAACCATGCTTCATCAATCAGATTGTTCTGTGCATTGCAGACCCAAGAAGGAGTGAACACTTCTGCCTTGTCCCTTGTACGATCAATCTGAAGCTGTTTGTCTTTCAGCACACGAGGCATGATGACACGACCATTTTGGCCGATAATCTTTTCCGGCATTATTTGGTCATCATAGCGATAGCCCTCTTTGTCCTCTCCTTCACGCTGTGCCTCATAATCGTTAGTGGCCCAGAAAATGTTGGCAAACTTAGTCTGGTCGTTTTCAAGTTCCCTGACTCTTGCCGACATAGTATGGTCTATCAACAGTTTATTGAGCACATCAGGCTCATAGTCCCAGATGTCTTGCTCTGAGATGTCCACATCGCTGATGTGCTCAAATATTCTATATTTCTCTTTATCTAATGCCATATAATTCGAATTACGGGTGCAAAGCTAAATATGTATTGTGCAGTCTATCTTCACACTCCATAGATTTTTACTATTTCTTTATATTTTTCTATTATTTGATTGCGGAACCACTCTGGAGTAAGCACTTCTACCTGCTGTCCAAACGAGAAAATATTTTGTTCCAACTCACGGTTAATACGTACATCAATAGAGATGATACCCTCGTCCGAATTCACAACCTGTTGGCTGTGGTGAATTGGTTTTGAAACAACGTATGGGAAGCGTTCTTTTGAGAATCTCATTACCACATGCTCAACATCAGGATGCTTACGATCGTGGGTTACACCAACAATATCATCGAAATAAGTCTCATAATCTATCATATCGTTCTCCTCAAATCGCACTTTGGCAATAGAGAACTTTACAATACGGTCGAGTGCTTTGTTCACGGGACTCATTCCATATTCGCCGTGATCTTCCAGCCCAAACAGAAACCATCGAGAATTATACTGCTTCAAATAGTGAGGATGGATGACCATAGTCTGTTCATCACCTTTGTATGGACGATAAGTCATCTTCAACGGCTGGTGATTAATTATTGCATCAATAAGATCCGAAAGAAACTCGATACCTTTAAGTTGGTCGTTCTGTTCGAATGAAACTATCTTATCTCGGTTTGCCTTAATGCCGAAACGGAGTTCCAGACTGGAAATCACCTCTTCCAACCATGCGTTCTTGGGACTACGGTAACGTCCAAGCATATCAATAGTAGAAAGAAGATTCTTCACTTCCTCGACAGATAGTTCATTGCTGAAGATGGTGAAATCTGGATCTTCATACGTATAATAGCATCTTCGCCCCTCAATAGGACGCGCTACAATAGGAGCATTATAAGAAACCCTATCACGCATATAAGTTATGTCTGCACGTATTTGTCGAAGACTAACTGTCTTACCATACATATCAAGCAAGGCGTCATTCACCTTATCAACGAGGTCTTCAATCTCGTATCGGCGATGACGGTCACTGAAACAGCGGTCAAGTATCTGGTAACGCAGAAGCGCATTCTTATTGATAGGCATAAACGAAGTTAAATTGAGGGGTTAATCTTGATTTTTTAGGATTGTGGAATCGTCCATTCGTACAAGGTCGCTAATGTCACACTTCAGTGCCTTAGCAATCTCAATTAAGCTCTCCAAGGTGGGTTGGGAAGTATTTGTTACCCATCTGGATATAGTGGCAGTGTCCTTGTTAAGCATCTTGCTCAGGTCTTTATTAGTTACCATCCGCTCTGCCATCACTACCTTAATTCGATTCAACGGTTTAGTGTCCATATACTTATTTTTATATTGTTATTGGTTGCAAAAATAAAGTTTTTTTTTGGAAAAACCGCTGATTTCTGCATGAATTTCTCATTTTTCGTGCAAAATAATTGATTTTCGAGTCAATTTTCAATAAATCTTATTATATTTGCAACTGAAAGATAAAAGCTACAGTCAAGAAATGAAAATTCTGGCGATAGTTGAAATTTTCTTCTAACGATGAAGATAGGTTGCACAATAGGTATCTACTTTTGCGCCTGAAATCTTGATTATTCACTCAAAAATCAAATGAAGTATGGCAACATTAAGAACCTACAGATGTGAATGTGGTTATGAAGTTCAAACTGAACCCACAGGTCATTATGGACTATTCGCAGGAGAGTTTTACAACTTCCGCTGTGC
>JBGUMY010000144.1:0-4788 GCA_045117095.1 Bacteroidaceae bacterium
TGATTTTGTTTTGGGGCACATTCTCGCTGTAGATGGGCACCTGCAGCGTTTTGTCGGTGAACATGTCCACACAGATCTCAGCATCGATGGAGTCGGGGATGGCTTTGGCACCACGTGGTACGAGGAGTGCGAGTCGGGTGTTGAGCGTGTCTTCGAGCTCGTTGAAGGTGAAGTTTTCGGTCTTCACGCTGTTGATGCTGCCATAGATGTGCTTGGGTGCATAGATATCGACAGAGTCGGGATAGAGTAGGGTGCCGCAGAGGTATCGTCCAGCAGTGGTAGTGATGCGTCCGTTGAAGATGACGGGCACGCGCTTATGTTGTCCGTTGGAGTAATATACCTCAATCTTGTTGGGTGATGTCGATTTGAAGGTCATGCCTTGGAGCTTATTCTTCAAGACAGCCCGCTTGAGGGCGTTGGCATCAATGACAACCTTACCAGACTTTTGGTTGATTTCCTTGAAGGGGATGGACATCTCGTAGGTGTCGTTGAGCAAGAACTTATAGTAGAAAGCGTTCCATCCCTTACTGGTGTAGGTAACGCTGATTTCTGAAGGCATGTTGCTGGTATAGACCACATCCCTGGGCACGTCCTCAATCTTCAATTTGTAGGACAAGGATACCTCTGTTGTCTCTTTGATAGATTGCATGAACCAGAAGATGATGGATACGGCGAGGAAGATGAGGAATACAAGAAAGTCGCGGTCGATTTTCACCAACCGCAACCTCCTGAATATCACTTTTGTGAAGTCGGTCAACATGTGTACTCTCTATCTTCAGCTCTAAACCCTGAATTTTCAGCTCTATGCTCTAAACCCTCACCCCTAAACTCTTACTGCTGCTGGGGCTGCTGGCTTCCCTCGGCATAGACGTAGTTGCGGTCAATCTGCACGGTCACACCCTTTGCAATCTCGATGGTGAGATAGGGTTGACCCTCGTTGAGTGACTTGACTGTACCATACACGCCGCTGGCCGTGATGACCTTGCTGCCGATGGTGAGAGCCTTGCGGAAGTTCTCAATCTCTTTCTGACGCTTGCGCTGGGGTCTGATCATGAAGAAATAGACGATGGCGAACATGGCCACAATCATGATAATCATGCTCCAGTCGAAGCCTCCTTTTGTAGCACCTTGTGCTGCTTGAATCAATGTAAACATAATTCTTTTCTATTTTATTTGTTTTACGTTTTATGCTTTGGTCAGGATGTGGTCGTGATGCAGCATCTGTGCCACAGCGTCGATGATGCCGTTCACATAGCTCGCACTCTTGGGCGTGCTGTAGTATTTTGCAATCTCCACATATTCGTTGATAGTGACAGATATGGGTATCTGTGGGAAACTGAGCAACTCAGCCACTGCCACCTGCATGATGATGACATCCATATAGGCCAAACGATTGAATTCCCAGTTCTTCACGCATTTGCCAATCAACGAGCGGTAGTACTCATCGTTCATGATGGTACGACGGAAGAGGCGTGTTGCAAACTCTTGATCCTCTATGTCCTTGTATTCGGGCACGAGTTCCTGGTCTGCGCCATTCTCTGGGGCGAAACGCTTGATGGTCTTGAGCACGAATGTGTCCACCACTTCACGGTCGTCGTTCCAGTAGAGGCTCTGCTCCTCGAGGATGTCATCAATGCGCTCATCCTTCATGACGATGTTCTTATAGAGTTTGCGCCAGAGTTCACGATCATCTGCGTAAGTGACCTTGTCCATCGCCATGTATTCCTTGTAAATGTCGCTCTGAACAATGTCGGCATAGAGTTTTTTCACATAGTCCAGGTCATTGTCCCACGTCTTCTTCTTGGTATCCACGAAATCCTGCAACTGTCGGTTGATCTCCAACTGAGAGGTGAACTGATTGTCGGCAAAGCGATGACTCACCACCTCGTTTATGTGTGCCACCTTGTTCATGCGCTCCTTGTGCTCCACTTGTTGGAACGCATAACGCGCCACGCTCACCATGAGGAGGAGCATGTAGTTGTAGAGGTCGTATGCTTTGGAGAGGCTGAAAAGGAGTTCCTTTTCGGCGGTGTCTATGCTTTTGCCACTGTTCTGATAGAATGCATACATGAGTTGCACGATTTTCAGACGGATGAGTGTACGGTTAATCATATTTCAAAAAACTCTTTTTTTGTATTCCTTATTATATAATATATGTGTTGTATTTTGTCGATGCAATGGGGTTGAGGCGAAACGCCCAATGGATCTTTTGCTTTTGCTTTGTTTCGTTATTTGAGTGCAAATTTAGTGATTTTCTTTGAAAAAAGAGGCTTTTTTATATGAATGATTGCTTGAAAGTGAAAAAAACGCACGTTTTTCTTGTGTAAACCAAAAAAAAGCAACAATTTTGTGGCAGATTTTCAAATCAAATAAATTTATTAACAAAGATTTTTTATGGGTGAGACAGAAAAAGACTTGATCTACTCAGAAGGTGTCAAGGCTGGCAAGCGCATCTATTATTTTGATGTGAAGCAGAGCAGAAACGGTGATAAGTACATTGCCATAACGGAGAGTAAGAAAATCAATGAGGGTACCATCGACAACCCTCGCTTTGTGTTTGAGAAGCACAAGTTGTTCTTATATAAGGAGGACTATGAGAAGTTCGTTGATGCTTTGAACCGCACACTCGGCGTGGCTAAGGGTGAAATCTCCGCAGCTGAACTCCGTGCTCAACAAGCAGCCGCTCAGGAAACTCAGGAAGCTGAGGCACCTGCTGAGGTGAAGGCTCCTCAACCTGCCGAAGATGTGGCTGGCGAAGAGGAAAAAGCTGAGAAGAAGAGTTTCCTTGACAAGGTGAAGGACATCTTCTAAAAGACGTGAAATGATGGCTTCGCCCGTTCCAAACGGATGGGTGAAGCCATCCATTCTTCCCTTAAAACAGAAAAAATCGGGTAAAACTTTTGTGGGTTTCCGCAAAAGTCGTACCTTTGTGCCGCTTTTTTGGGCAACACCTTAGCCTTCCTCCTCTTTGGAAGGTCTTCGTGTGATGGCGAATTAAGCGCAATAGTGGGGAATTTCCTGCTGTGAATCACGCAGCGCAGTTCCTCCAAAAGACTTAATTTATAGTAACACAAAACATTTTTTACAATGAAAGAAATCACAATCAATGCTCAGACTCGCACAGAGTATGGCAAGAAGGCAAGCAAGGAGCTTCGCCGCGCAGGTCAGATTCCTGCTGTGTTCTATGGTGTGGAGAAGGACGAGAAGGGTCTTCCCGTAGCCAAGTCAATCAAGGTTTCAGAGAAGGAGCTCGCCAAATTGCTCTACACGCCTAACGTGTACATCGTCAATCTCAATGTGGATGGAAAGTCTGTAAAGGCTATCCTGAAGGATTTGCAGTGCGACTTCGTGACCGACCGTCCTGTACATGTTGACTTCTACCAGATTACTGAGGACAAGCCAGTTGTGTTCGAGATTCCTGTGAAGCTCAACGGTCTTGCTGAAGGTGTGCGTGCCGGTGGTAAGCTCGCTCTCAATGTGCGCAAGCTTGCTGTGAAGGCTCTCTACACTCAGTTCCCCGACACACTTGACATTGACGTGACTAACCTTGCGCTGGGTAAGTCGATGAAGGTAGGTGAACTCTCTTACGAGGGTCTCGAAATCATCACCTCGAAGGAAGTGGTTGTTTGTGCCGTTCGCATGACTCGTGCCGCACGTGCCGCTGCTGCTGAGGCTGAATCAGAGTAATTTCACATTGAAATCAACCTATGAGGGTGTATCGGTGGTCATCTGACCCTTGGTACACTCTCTTTATATTTTAGAAAATGTGGCTGATAGATTGGTTATTACACCGCAAAACAGAAACGGAAGACAATAGCATGAAATATTTGATTGTAGGACTTGGCAATATTGGTTGCGAATACCAAGGAACCCGCCACAACATCGGATTCCGGCTTATCGATGCCTTTGCCAAGAAGCAGGGTGTGGAGTGGATGGACAAACGTTATGGATTTGTTGCCAAGACGCGGGTGAAGAATGCTGAAATCACCTTGCTCAAGCCCTCCACCTATATGAACCTTTCTGGACAAGCCGTCCGTTACTGGGCGCAGCAGGAGAAGATTCCTGTGGAGAACCTTCTTATTCTGGTCGATGACCTCAGTCTGCCTGTGGGCAAGATTCGGATGCGTGGTAATGGCGGACCAGGAGGACACAATGGGTTGAAGAGCATCGAATCGTGCATGATGACCCAGAACTATGCACGTATCAAGTTCGGCATTGGGAATGACTTTCCTCGTGGAACCCAGATAGACTTCGTGCTCGGGCAGTTCAGCGATGAGGAGAACAAACTCATCGAGGAGAAACTCGACTACGTGGGTGAGATGATGAAGAGCTTCTGCCTTCAAGGGCTCGACCGCACGATGAACCAATACAACAAAAAGTAGCTTGTATATTGTAAATTGTAAATGACGAGATGGAAGCAAGACTCGACAAATGGCTCTGGGCAGCCCGTATCTTCAAGACCCGCACCATCGCTGCTGATGCCTGCAAGAATGGGCGCATCACGATGGCAGGCGTGAAGCAAAAAGCCTCCAAGATGATAAAGGAAGGTGACATCATTGAGGTGCGCAAGCCTCCCATCACCTACTCCTTCCGGGTGCTCAAGGCTATCCAAAACCGTGTGGGTGCCAAACTTGTGCCAGAAGTGTTGGAGAACGTGACCACTCCTGATCAGCTCGAACTCTTGGAGATGAACCGCATCAGCGGATTCGTTGGTCGGGCACGTGGCACAGGTCGACCCACCAAAAAGGAACGTCGCGACCTCGACGAGTTCATCCAGCCCGCCTTCTT
>JBGUMY010000145.1:0-14921 GCA_045117095.1 Bacteroidaceae bacterium
TGAAGCTTCTGGAAAAGTACCAGCATTTCGAAGGAGGTACGTGTGTCGAGGTTACCAGTAGCCTCGTCGGCCAAAAGCACAGCAGGGTTGTTGACCAGTGCACGGGCGATGGCCACACGCTGCATCTGACCACCTGACATTTGGTTGCTCTTATGGTCAAGACGGTCGCCAAGTCCTACTTCTTGCAAAGCCTTCACTGCTGCTTCACGACGTTGCTTGGCGTTGTACTTGTTATTGTACATCAAAGGCAATTCCACATTCTCCACAGCGGTGGTTTTGGCCAAGAGGTTGTAGTTCTGGAACACGAAGCCTATCTTCCTGTTGCGCAGTTTGGCACGCTGATTTTTGCTCATCTTACGCACTGGAGTGCCGTCCAAATAGTACTCGCCCGAGGTGGGAGTGTCGAGGCATCCCAATTGGTTGAGCAAAGTTGATTTGCCTGAACCTGACGTTCCTTGTATGGTCACAAACTCGCCTTCATAAATCTTGAAGCTGACACCACGCAAGGCTTTCACGGTTTCAGAACCTACTTGGAAGTAGCGCTTCACATTGTCGAGTTCGATGACGACTTTCCGTTTATCATTCTGTTCGTTCATCTTCTTGGAATATTAACGGTTACCGTTTGGAGTTCTGTTTCCACCACCGACGTTACCATTGCCGCCACCACTTGGAGCACCACCACCAGCATTAGGACCGCCAGCGCCTCCTCTATTGTTGTTTCTGTTGTTTCGTGGACGTGGCATGAATGGGTTAGAGGTTGTCTCTTGAGCCTCTTCCTCTTGGCCTCCGATGATTTCGAAATCGGTGATGACCTCAGTCCCAGCTGTTACACCAGATACAATCTCGGTGAGCATACCGTTGCTGGTACCTGTCTCCACTTTATGTGCTTTGAAAGTGTTGCCTTCTTTTGTCCATACCTTAATGTGTCCTTCGACGTCTTCTACTGTTTCACCCTCTTGCAACAGGGCTTCGTTAGGTGTGAATCGGAGAGCACGGGCGGGAACAGCCAATACATCGTTCTTTTCTAAGGTATAGATAGTCACATTGGCTGTGAGTCCTGGCTTCAGTTTCAGCTGCTCGTTGGGAGCTGATATGACCACCTCGTAAGTGACCACGTTGCTCTCGGTGGTAGCTTGCTGACGTACCTGAGTAACAGCACCTTCAAAGGTGTCTTCTGGATAGGCATCTACAGTGAAGGATACCCGCTGCCCTTCTTTCACACCGCCTATGTCAGCCTCGTCGATGTCGGCAATCACACGCATGTCGGTCAAGTCCTGAGCGATGATGAAGAGGGTGGGGGTTGTCATCGCAGAAGCCACGGTCTGACCTTCTTCCACTTCCTTCGAAAGCACCACGCCATCGATAGGTGAGGTGATAGTGGCATAGCCAAGGTTCGTCTGTGCTTCCTGCACATTCTGCTGCTGCACCTTCACTTGTTGCACAGCCTGCTCGTAGCTCAACTTGGCGTTCTCATAGTCGTTAGCAGATACGAGTCCCTTTTCATAGAGCGTCTTATAGCGTTTATAATTGGCTGATTGGTAGTTGAGTGATGACTGTGCATTCGAGAGATTGCTTTGTGCTGATGCTAGTTTGGAGAGGAGGTTGGTCTTGTCGAGTTCGGCTATGACCTGACCACGATGCACCTCTGAATTATAATCCACATAGATGCGGTCGATGATGCCAGACACCTGCGTACCTACTTCCACCTCTGTCACAGGTTCGATGGTACCGGTGGCAGTGATGCTGGTGCTGATGTTTTGCTTCTCCACAGGGGCAGTGGAGTAGATGACTTTGGTGTTTTCGCTACATGCTGCAAGTGTGGCAGCGAGGATGATGGTGGCGAATATGTTGCTTGTCTTCATTGTCTTATAGAATTATAGAATTGAAGAATTGGAAATTTGAATAATTGAAATCTAATTAACGCTAAACCTGATAGTTTAATCTCATCACAATTTGATGTTCTCTCCTGCATAGAAATTCAGCATAGCGCTGTTGAGCAGAGCAGTGTATTTCGTTTGCAGCAGTTGTTGCTGGGCTTGCAGGAGGTTGGTCTTGCCTGTGGTTAGTTCCACGATGTTTTTGAGACCAAGGTTAAACTGCTCACTTACTAAGTTGTAACTCTCCTGCATGCTATTCACATTCGCCTTGGCGTAGATGTATTGCTGACGCGAGGTGGTTGTGTTTAGCCAATAATTTTCAATGGTAGAGTAGAGTTGTTTTTGCTGTTCCTGAAGATTCAGTTCGCTGGTTTGCAAGGCATATTTCGCTTTGCGGATGTTCGTGCGTGCCTGATGGTTGTCGAACAGAGGCACAGACACGCTCAAGCCAAGGGAGTTGCTCAAATTGTTCTTCACCTGCTTGAAGAAATTAATGTCCTGTCCCGATGAAGTACTGGATCCCATGCTGGCCGTGAGAGAAACGGTAGGCATGTAGCCTGCACGTGCCGATGCAATGGCTATCTCGGATGACTCGATGTTGAGCTTGCTTGACTGAATCTCAGGACGGTTCTCCAAAGCAGCGTTATAAACAGCTTGCTTGTTGGGAGTGACGGAAAGAATCTGCTCTTCGTTTACCTCTGGGATTACCACATCGAAAGGCTCGTCATCGTGAATCTCCAACAGCTGCTTCAATTGCAATTTGTAGTTTGCCAACTGAGATTGTGTCTGTGCAATTGAATACAGGTCTTGGTTCACTTGAGCCTCCAACTGTACGAGGTCAACTTTGGCAAGGCTTCCCACATCCACCATCGTCTGTGCACGGTCACGCTGCATCACGCTGGCTTTCATGATTTCCTCTAACACCTTCACGGCTTCTGTTTCGTACAGAATCTGCACATAAAGTTGCGCAATCTGCTCCTGAATGGTATTAGCTTGTTGTTCCACCGCCAATTCAGCCATCTGCTCCGTCAGTTTGTTCTGCTTGATGGTGTTTGTGTTGCGATTGCCATTCCATACAGTCCAGTTGGCGTTGATGCCATAGGAGCCGTTGAACGAAACACTGTTGTTGTTGGTGGTCATCGACCCGTTCGTCAGGTTGATGGTCGATTCAGCGAAAGGACGCCACGATGCGTTCTGATTGGTGCTGAATGACAAAGAAGGGAACAATGCTGACTTACTCTGCAGCACATCCTCATGATTTGAGGCCGCCGTTATCTTCTTTTGTTGCAGCTGGATGTTGTTGCTTAGGGCATAATCCAGACACTCTTGTAGTGTCCATGTTTTCTGCCCATAGGATGCAGTGCCAGCCAGCACAAGTGATAGCGTGGTCAATAAATGTCTTTTATTCATTATTGTTAATCGGTTTGTTGTCTAAAGTTGAAGGACGAGGTTAAACTTAAAAAGTTTAATCTGCCCATGCCGCCTTTAACATACTTTATATAAAAAAGAAAGCAGTCGGACTATAAGCCGGGTTCTGTACATCTCATTTGTCAATAGTCAACAATCAACTGCCAACGAATGAGACGTGTCTGTCATTTATCTACTCCATGAGTTACCCCATGGCTCAAGCGTTCTACCCTCCACCGTATGAGCCCCGGCCTTGTTGTATTGCTACTCAGACCTTCGTCAACTCGGGCGGGCTACCCTCTGTCGGGTGGTTTACATGAACTTGCAGCTCCCAAGATGCACAGCCGACATGTCACCATGCCGCTGGTGGGCTCTTACCCCACCTTCTCACCATTTCTGCCCGAAAGCAGTTGTTATTTTCTTCTGCATTACTCAACCCTCACGGACTGCTTCTATATTAGGAAGTGGGATGCCCTATGCTGCCCGGACTTTCCTCTTTCGACTCATTCGAATCGCCAGCGACAGACCGTCCGGCTGCTTTCAGTCGGCAAAGGTACGGAAAAATGCGCTAAAAAAAGACAAGCCACATGAAAATGACTTGTCTTTTAAGATTATTTGTCTAAAAAGGATGTATTTTATTCTTCCCAATGCAAAACAGAACCGTTCCTTCTGGCAGGGTCAGGGCCTACGAAATCCATCGAATATGGACTGCCTGTTGTTGGGCTTTTGCCGATGTAACGGTGGTTCTTCAGCGAGTAGAGCATGAAATCATGGTCAAGATAATCCTGCCAAAGGAAAACCTCGGCCTCGTTAGCGTCAGCGGTAAAGCGCACGTCGCCAGCCAGTCCTTCGCCGTATACTTTAATATATCTGCCATCAACACATTTGAGCGACACCAGACCTGTCCCTCGGTCAATGAGTTGGAATTGGGTGCGTTCGCTCTTGTCTTCAACACGGGTGTCATAGAGCAGACCATGGGGGTCACAGATTGCAGGTCTTCCATTAGCCTTGTTGATGATGCGGAAGGTCTTACCAAAGGGTATGTTCTTTGAGCGGTCTGCCATAGGCTCCTCAACGGTGAAGTTGTCGAACTCAGCAAAGCCACCATTCTTGCCAGTTACGTTGAAAGCAAACAGCGCATGGCGTGAACCTTGGAAAGAAATCAGTTGGTAGGAGAGGGGCATCATGCGTCCGAGGAATTTGAACTCCTTGCCATCAGTAGAGTAGGCGTACTGAGCTTGGTCGTTGTCGTAGTCGCCTATGCAGCGCAGCCAAATTTTTCCGTTAGGTAAACCAATGGGCACATCGATGGTATCGTTGATCAGTTGCTCGAAGCAACGGAGCGTGTAGGTCTTGGTGTCCTTGCCCATCACAATGCCTATCCAGGAACAAGGTACGTTGATGTTGCCCAATCCTGCCACATCACCAGGCTTCAAGCCCTTCACAGAGAGTTCAACAGTGGCGATGGACTTGGGACCAATCACACGTTGAGTCAGAGAGTTACGTGCCCACATCAGCTGCTCAGCAGGCATTGTGTTGAGGCGCAATTTACCATTCTTTAGGCTCCACATCTTGTTGTCAGGATTGTGGTTCCACTGCCAGATACGGCCCAATTGCTTGCTGTCGAAGTTGTCGGAGCGGTCGTAGGGGGCATGGGGCGTCTCATTGGGGGTGTCTATACCATAGTAGCCATGTGCGGTTCCAGGCTTGAACCATGTTCTTGGTACACGTCCGTAGTTGCCTTCGAATCCAATCATGGGCCAGCCGTCTTTCCAGGTCATGGGCATGAGGCAGACGGTGCGACCGATGGAGTGGAAGTCCTGCATCATGAGTGCCCACCATGTGCCGTCGTTGAACTGCACGATACCACCCTGATGGGCGTTGGTGCAGGCGGTGGCATCTTTGTCGAGAGGACCAAGCGCGAATTTCGTGCCATCTTCGCCAATGCGATACTTGGTACCACGAGGTACTTGGGTGAGTGACGCAGCGTGGTAGCCGTAAGTCTCATCAGCAGAGATGACACGCGTCTCGTAGGGTCCCCAAATGCTCTTGGAACGTGAACAAAGGGTGCGTCCGTTGGGTTTGTAGTCGGTTGAGATAAGGTAATACATGCCATTGATTTTGTACATGTGATGACCTTCGCCTACACCGTTTCCTTCAGGAATGATGACGCGTTCTGTCTCCTCAATGGGTCCGCTCATGTCTGGCTTCAGTTCTGTGCAGCGCACTTCACCGTAGTTGTGGATAGCGTAGATTTTGCCATCATCATCGAAGAGCACTGAGAGGTCGTAGATGCGACCTTGCATGTTGTGGTGCTCCCAAGGGCCACGGATGTCCTTGCTCGTATAGCATTGTAAACCTTTGCCGTTCACATTCGAGAAGATGTAGAACTGTCCGTTTGCATAGCGGATGGCTGGTGCCCAGATGCCTTGGCCATAAATCTCCTTATGGTTCTTCAACGAGAACGCCTCATCATCGAAGTCGAACTGGTCGAAGCAATAAGAGATGTTCTCCCAATTCACCAAATCTTTCGAATGGAGAATGACCAGTCCAGGTACTGTGTGCATTGTTGTGCCTGCCAAGTAGTAGTCATCGCCCACACGGATGATGTCTGGGTCGGAGAACTCGTCGTAGAAGAGGGGATTTGTGAATGTCCCATTGCCGTTATCGGCTGTCCATGATTGGGTTTGTGCGTTCAAACTGAGGCATATCGTCATGCTCAGCAACAAGTTAATTAGTCTCATGCTGTCAAAAATAGTTTGTGATTAATAATATAATAGGTATTCATATACGAAGTGATGCTTATCGATAGATGGGACCGAAGTTTTGGCATGCACGGTAGTCGGCTCCTTCTTTGTCCATGCCGAAAGCGTTCCATGCAGCAGGACGGAAAATGTTGACATCTGCTACATTGTGCATTGATACAGGGATGCGTAACATGGAGCAAAGCGTGATGAGATCGGCACCGATATGTCCGTAGGCGATGGCGCCATGGTTGGCTCCCCAACAGTTCATCACCGAATAGACATCCTTGAAACAGTCCTTCTTTTCATCGAGACGAGGTACAAACCATGTAGTAGGCCAAGTCGGATCCGTACGTTTGTCGAGGATGTCATTGGTCTTGGGGTCGATATCTACAGTCCAACCTTCAGCGAGTTGTAGCACAGGACCGAGTCCATGCACCATATTCACACGGAGCATAGTCATTGGCATACCTCCCTTCGACAGGAAATGTGAACTATAGCCTCCACCACGGAAGTAATCGCGGTCGGCAGGCATCCACTGGGTGGCTTTCAGACAGGCTTCCACATCGTTTTTGTTGATGTTCCAATGCTCTTTCATCGTGGGCTTTCCTTTGGCATCGGTCATTGCACCTGTGGCATCGAGCGTGGTAGCACCGCTGTTAATGAGGTGGATGAATCCTCCTGCTGCCGCTCCCTCTGGACGCTTACCAGCCACACGTTCCACAGCCTCTGGGCTCCAATACGTGCGGATGTCACTGAACATGACGCCACGATTGGTCAGCAAGTGGCCGAAAAGCATAGACAAGCCATTGAGGAAGTCATTCTCTGTGGCCAGCACATCAGCTTCACGCGTACCATTCCAATCGAATGAGGTACAGAGCATGGACTCAGGGAAATCGAAATTGGGCTTGTAGTCTGTCCATTGACGTTGTCCCTGCACACCTCCAAAGAGGGCATTGTGTCCCAGAGCTTCCTCCTTATAGCCCATCTCCAACAAGCGAGGATTGCCGTGCATCAAATCACGGATAATCATCATAGTTTTCACAGTGAATGCCCAGTCCTCGTCTTTCTCCTGACGGGTCTTTCCTTTTCCTTTGCCATTAAAAGTGGTCATCGGTGTACCAGGGAAGAGCGGCCGGTCTTCATTGTAGTCGTGCCCTTCTTGGGGCTTGCAATATTGGTTCACCCATTGTATGGCCTTTTTGAATTCCTCTGGGTCGTAAATGCCAAAGTCCACACGGCGCAAAATCTCGATGAGAGACACATATTCCGTCCTCATGCCTAAATAATGTTGCAGGAAGTCGGCATCAACAATGCTTCCAGCGATGCCCATACAAGTGTTACCCAGCGAGAGATAGCTCTTGCCCTTCATCGTGGCCACAGCTTGAGCCGAACGGGCAAAGCGCAGAATCTTCTCTTCCACATCAGCAGGAATGGTGTTGTCATCCAAGTCCTGCACGTCATGTCCGTAAATGCCAAAAGCGGGCAGTCCTTTCTGGGCATGAGCAGCCAGCACGGCAGCCAGATACACCGCTCCTGGGCGTTCCGTTCCATTGAATCCCCACACAGCCTTCGGATAATGAGGATTCATGTCCATGGTCTCCGAACCATAACACCAGCAGGAGGTGACGGTGATGGTCGAACCTACCCCCTTGCGTTCAAACATCTCTGCACAGGCGGCACTTTCAGCCACACGCCCGATGGTGGTGTCGCTGATGACGCACTCCACAGGCGAGCCATCGCCATTGCGCAGGTTGGAGGTGATTAACTGGGCCACAGCCTTAGCCAACGCCATGGTCTTCTCTTCCAAACTCTCACGAACGCCGCCCTGACGTCCATCGATGGTGGGACGGATACCGATTTTGGGATAAGAGGTAGTTTTCATGCTTTGTATAGTGAATGTAAAATGATTGTTTATTTCTTCCCTTCATCTTCTTCTGGCTGCAAAGTTACACATTCTTTCCGATATTGGCGAAATCTAATGCTAAATTTATGTGGATTGATGCGTTCTATGCGTCGTCATAGGATTTTTTACCCACCTTGTCAATATGATCTCTGTCAAAATCACATTCCATCATATGTTTTTCTGAATTGTGTAACGTATTAAACATGCCCTTTGTCCCACTTGTATTCTTTATCATAGTACCCCAGTTTTTTGTAGACAGTACGAAATTGTACATAAAGTAAAAAAAATGTAACATATTTGGAACTTTATATGGGGAATAATCGCTACCTTTGCAAAGAAAACTCAAAAAACCTATTATACAATGAAACTATTATCAAGATTTTTCACTGCAATGGGAGCCATGATGCTTCCTGTAATGGTTGGGGCCCAGAACCCTTTTGTTCAAACATGGTATACAAGTGACCCAGCACCGATGGTGCATGGCGATAGAATTTATGTCTATACGGGTCACGATGAAGACAATGCCGATTTCTTCTGGATGCAGGAGTGGCGTGTATACAGTTCTGCTGACATGGTGAACTGGACGGATCACGGCAGTCCGTTGGCACTGGAGAGTTTCAGTTGGGCGGATGATCGTGCATGGGCCAGCCAATGTATCGAGCGTAACGGCAAATTTTATTGGTACATTTGTGCCCATTCCCGTCTGTCAGGTGGCATGGCCATCGGTGTGGCTGTGGCAGATAGTCCCACAGGTCCATTCCACGATGCCATAGGTAAACCGCTGTATGAGAATGGTAGTTGGGATCACATCGACCCCACGGTAATGATTGATGAAGATGGTCAGGCATGGCTCTACTGGGGCAATCCACGCGTGTATTGTGTGAAGCTGAATGAGGACATGATCAGCCTCGCTGGCGAAGTGTTCAATCTGGAAATGACAGAGGAGGGTTTCGGTGCTCCAGATGCGTCAAAGCGCGACAGAAATAAGAAATATAAGGATGTCTATACGGAAGGTCCTTGGATTATGAAGAAGCCTCAGATGGCTGATGCCAAGAAGGGTAAGCCAACGAGGGGTTACTATCTCCTGTATGCAGCTGGCGGTGTGCCTGAGCATCTGGCTTATTCGGAGTCGCCTACGCCTACTGGACCTTGGACATACAAGGGAACCATCATGCCTGAAGGCGGAACGGGTTCCTTCACAAACCACTGTGGTTATGAGCGCTTCAAAGGTCACGACTACTTCTTTTATCATACGGGCAAACTTCCTGGTGGTGGTGGATTCGGTCGCAGCGTCGCTGTGGAAGAGTTTAAGTTCAATCCTGATGGCACGTTCCCAACTATCCTCCCTACCGACAAGGGCGTGGAGCCCATTGGTACGCTGAATCCTTATGAGCGTGTCGAAGCCGAGACAATGGCGTTCTCAAGGGGTATTAAGAGCGAATGGAACGATGAGACTGGTGTGTATATCACCTCTGCTCATGCCGGCGACCCCAAACACATTCTTGCCCCAAGGCATGGCGATGATTACATCAAAGTGCAGGCTGTGAACTTTGGTAAGAAAGTGCCCCGCACCTTCACGGCTTGCGTGGCCAGCGCTCTTAGAGGTGGTGCTATCGAGGTGCGCATTGACAGTCTGAATGGTAAGACCATTGCACGTCTTGAAGTGCCTCATACTGGCGGTTGGGAAAAATGGCAGGAGGAAGTGGTTGACCTCCGCACTCCTGTAGCAGGTGTTCACGACCTCTATTTTGTCTTCCGTGGTCGCTCTGGTGTGCAGGTTTGCAATTTCGACTGGTGGAAGTTCCGTGGCATTGAGGAGTGCAACATGCCGCTCTTCACAACAAAATACACAGCTGACCCATCGCCAATCGTGGTGGGCGACACGCTGTTCCTCTTCACTTCGCACGACTCTCATCCCGAGGACATCCACGATGAGAACGAACGGAATTCTGCAGGTTTCTTCATGTACGACTGGCTGCTCTGGTCAACGACTGACATGGTGAACTGGACGGATCACGGTGCTGTGGCATCGCTGCGTGACTTCGAGTGGCGCAGTCGTGAGAATGGAGCTTGGGCCATCCAGACGGTGGAGCGCAACGGCAAGTTCTATCTTTATGCTCCCCTGCATGGACACGGCATCGGCGTGCTCGTGGCCGATAGTCCTTACGGCCCCTTCAAAGACCCTCTGGGCAAGCCACTTGTATGGCAACAGGAACACTGGAATGACATCGACCCATCTGTATTCATCGACGACGATGGACAGGCTTACATGTACTGGGGAAATCCTTATACTTATTATGTGAAGCTGAACGAGGACATGATTTCGACGAGTGGCGACATCTACGTGATGAATCCGCAGGACGGTGTGATGCGTCCTGTCAAGGAGGAGGGAGCCTCAATCAACCTCCGTGTGCCATGGTCGGAGAAGGCCAACTGGGCTATTCAGCACTATCAGGAAGGCCCTTGGTTCTACAAGCGCAATGGTCACTACTACATGGCATACGCATCGACCTGCTGTCCTGAAGCTTTGGGCTATGCGATGAGCAATGGGCCTACGGGGCCATGGAAAGAAATGGGCTACATCATGCGTCCGACAGAGCGCGACCGTGGTAACCATCCTGGCATCATCGACTACAAGGGCAAGAGCTATGTGTTCGGTCAGAACTACGACATCATGCACATCGACACTTGGGAGCATCACGAGCGCCGTTCTGTCAGCGCTCAGGAGATCACCTATAATGCTGACGGCACGATTCAAGAGATTCCTTACTGGCTCGACCAAGATCCCATCAAGCAAATCCACAGCCTCAATCCTTACAAGCGTGTGGAGGCTGAGACAATGGCTTGGGGCAAGGGTCTGAAGAGTCAGAAGATGGGCTTCAAGAACACGGGCATCGTGAAGGACATGCCTTATTCGCAGGGACGCATCAACCAGTTCATCACCGACATCGACGAGGGTGAGTACATCCGCGTGAGAGGTGTGGACTTCGGCAGTGTCGGTGCCAAGAAGTTCATGGCCAGTGTGGCATCAGCCAAGGGTAGTGGAGAGATTGTCCTGCGTATCGATGGCATCGAAGGTCAGGAGATTGGTCGCGTGGTTGTGAAGGCTACTGGTGGCGACGAGAAGTTCTCAACCGTCAGTGGCAAGGTGGAGAATGTGAAGGGTGTTCATGACCTCTATCTGTCCTTCGAGAAGCTGAACGGCACTTTCAATTTCGACTGGTGGCAGTTCCAATAAACAAATTATAAACACAAAAATCTTACTAACAAATACTAACTATGATTAAGAAAACAATGATGATGTTCGCCCTGGTGTGCCTGACAATAGGCACCCAGGCGCAAACATACAAGCCCTGGGATAAAGGGGCTTTCGAGACCAAGAAATATCGTAACCTCTTTGTGGAGATGGGTTATGCGCCCCAAGCTGTAGAGGCCAAACTGCAGGAGGTTTTTAATGATGTGTTCTATGGTCCCAATAAGGTGTACTTTGAGGTGGGCGACACGATGGGTTATGTGTTGGACATCAAGAACCACGATGCTCGTACAGAGGGTATGTCTTACGGTCTGATGCTGGCCGTGCAGTTCGATAAGAAAGACATTTTCGACCGCCTTTGGCGTTGGAGTAAGAAGTACATGCAGCACCAAAGTGGAGATCGTGAGGGATATTTTGCTTGGAGTTGCAGAACAGATGGTACGCAGAACTCTGCAGGTGCGGCTTCGGATGGTGAACTCTATTTCATCACAGCGCTCATCTTTGCATCTAACCGTTGGGGTAATGACACGGGCATCAACTATAAAGCTGAGGCACAACGCATCCTGAATTGTACGATGCCTAAAGAGTATGAGGCTCGTCCTATGCAGGGCTTCGGAGGCTTTGGAGGTTTTGGTGGTGGACAGGGGCAACAGGCCAATGCTGCTCCTCAGAAGCAGAAGATGTTTCTTATCGACCCTGAGACGAAACTCATTACTTTCACACCTGATGGCTTTGGACAGCGTTTTACCGATCCTTCTTATCATATCCCTGCTTTCTATGAAGTGTGGGCGAAGTGGGCAGATGATGGTCGTGCCGACTATTGGAAGGAATGTGCGGAGAAATCACGTGCGTTCATGCACAAGTGTGTCAATGAGAATACAGGTTTGAATGGCGACCAGTGTCAGTTTGATGGCAGCGAGATGCAGTCTCCGCGTTTTCCGGGCATGCCACAAGGACAGCAGGGAACTCCTCGTCGTAATGGCAACAACAACTTCCGTTATGACTCTTGGCGTGTGCCGATGAACATGACGCTCGACTATGAGTGGAGTTGTGCCGATCGTGAGTGGCAGCAGCAGTATGGCGAGAAGATTCAGAACTTCTTTTATTCGCAGGGTGTGAATGATTTCGTTGACCAGTATCGTCCTGATGGCACTTTGCCTGAGGAGAATGAGATTCTGCAAGCAGGTGGTTTCCGCAAGTTGCGCCATTCTATCGGTCTGGTGGCTACGACTGCTGCCGCATCTATGATGTGTAGCCATACAAAAAGCAAAGAATTCGTGGATGCCTTGTGGAACGCGAAGCACGAACCTTTTGAAGATGGCTATTTCGATGCATACTATGATGGTATTCTCCGCTTGTTTGCTTTCATGCATTTGAGTGGTCATTATCAAGTGATATTCCCTAACAAGTAATAATAATATATATAATGTATAAGAAATTTTTGTCTATATGCATAGGCATTGCCTGTTTGGGTAGTGTGTGTGCGCAGAAAGTGGTATCGCCCAGTGGAAAAATCTCTGTAGAGAAGCAGGGTGATGCGTATGAAGTAAAGTTCGACGGCAAAAAGGTGGTAAATCTCTCTGCTGTGGGTGTGACGACCTCAGGTAAGGAACATCCGACTTTCCAGCAGATGTCGAAACCAAAGAAGGTTAAGGTGGACTATCAGATGCTGTCAGGCAAGCGTGTGCATTGCACTAATCGTGGCAATGAGGCGGTGTTTCAGTATCAGTATGCCGATGGCAGTCCTTTGCGTTTGGTGATGCGTGTGTTTGACGATGGCATTGCTTTCCGCTATGAGTTGTCTGGCTTGCAGGATGAGAAGTTCAAGGATGAGCAGACCACCTATATCATTCCAGAGGGAACCAAGCGTTGGATGCAGCAATGGACAGATAGTTATGAGGGTTTTTTCCCATTGGCTACAAATGGAGAGGGAAGAACTCGTCATTGGGGCTATCCTGCGCTGATTCAGCCTGCAGATGATGTATTTGCTCTGATTTCAGAAGCCAATATTGAGAGGAAACAGAGCGCGTCATCCTTGAAAAATGAGGGTGATGCATCAGCCTATAAGGTTTGTCCTGATGTGAATGACGTAGCGTTGACGGGAGAATGGCACACTCCTTGGCGTGTGGTCATTATTGGTTCTTTGGCTGATGTGGTGGAGTCAACCCTCATCACAGATGTGTCTGAACCCAGCAAAATCGAGATTACGAATTGGATTAAGCCAGGTGTGGTTTCGTGGGTGTATTGGGCGTACAATCATGGTTCCAACGACCTCAAGATCATTAGCAAGTATGTGGATATGGCGCAGAAGATGCATCTGCCTTATGTGCTGATTGATGCTGAGTGGGATGAATTCAAGGGAGGGGCTACTGTGGAGGATGCCATCGTCTATTCGAAGATGTTAGGCGTGAAGCCGTTGATTTGGTACAACTCTTCTGTGGGTTGGGTGGATGGTGCTCCTGGTCCTAAGTATCGTCTGAACAAGCCCGAAGACCGTGAAAAGGAATTTCATTGGTGTGACAGCATTGGAATTAAAGGTGTAAAGATAGATTTCTTCTCAGGTGATAATCAGATGAATATGGATTACTGCATCGACTTGCTTGAGTCAGCAGCTAAGCATCATCTTCTGGTGAATTTCCATGGTGCCACCATTCCACGAGGTTGGCAGCGCACCTATCCAAACTTACTCTCGACGGAGGGTGTGTATGGAGCTGAATGGTATAACAATGTGCCGACTTTCACAGACAAAGCTGCAGCTCACAATGCCACATTGCCTTTCACACGTAATGTGATTGGTCCGATGGACTACACGCCTTGTGCTTTCACCGATTCTCAGCATCCACACATTACCACTCATGCCCATGAGTTGGCTTTGACGGTGCTCTTCGAGTCTGGTTTGCAACATCTGGCTGATCGTCCAGAGAGTTTCTTGGCACAGCCAAACCGTGTGCAGAAGTTCCTTTCAGACCTTCCTACTGTATGGGATGACACGAAATTCTTGGGTGGTTATCCAGGTGACTATGTGGTGATGGCTCGTCGTAAAGGCTTGTTCTGGTATGTTGCCATGATTAACGGCTCTGATGCTGACCGCACCATTAATCTTGATTGGTCGCCACTCAAACTCAAGCGTGCTAAAGCCAAGGTGTTTGCCGATAGTGGCAATGCGAGCATGCCTTGGGATTTGTCTGAGATAGAGAGTTTGCCCTCTCAGATTGACCTCAAAGCCAGAGGTGGTTGTGTGATGGTGATAGATACGAATATGTACCCAACTTCTACTGTCGTTGTTCGTGGCGGCGGCGGCGGTGGCGGCGGAAGAAGATAAACGAACATGAAAAAAAGGTGCAACATATTGCTGGTGGCATTGCTTTCAGTATTGACACTCTGTGCTGAGACCCTTCCATTTGGTGAGGGTACGCTGAAAGTCACGGCACTCACGCCGACGGCTTTTCGTGTACAGTACATTGAGGGAGCGATGGCTGAGATGCCTGAATGGATTTATGTGACAGATGCTTCCCTGCCTTTGAAAAAGAAAGTACAAGGAAAAACGACCATACTGACATCCTCGTCTGGCGTGATGATTTGTGTGGATGCCGAGCATCTGAAGGTAATGGTAAAAAACAAGGAAGGTAAGGCGATTTTCCAAGCTACACAGCATCAACTTAAAGCCTCAACAGTGGCTGGCGAGGCAACGCATGAGGCGACGCTGACGATGGATTCTCCTGTCGATGAAAGTC
>JBGUMY010000146.1:0-10260 GCA_045117095.1 Bacteroidaceae bacterium
TGAATACACGCAAAACCTCCGCATACGGCGAAAGTGCATGTTCTTCCGTCCAATCGCTCATTTGGTCAGCCGTGCCAGGTACACTCAACACATAGTTACACACCAATAAGAGCGCTTCGGTTTCCTCTCTACCTTTCGCCTCCTCATCTTCTTCATCCAAGAAGCGTTCCAATTCCTGTTTTGCCCCCCGATAGTGACCATCAGCCACCATCTTCACGGCTGTCTGCTGTGCAAAGGATGCCAAGAACGAAAAAATCAAAACCAATAATGATACTACTCTTTTCATAATCAATTAGAATCTTTTTGCTCGACGTCCGTCAATCTTCTGCTCGACGTCAATCAATTTCGCTACAAAGATAGGAAATAAATAGGAGTTAGGAACCTTTAGTCCGACGAAGTCAATGAGGAATTAGGAGTTTTTAACCATTTCGATGCAGGATTCATTGACTTTTGATTTTTCGCTGTTCGTTTTTCGCTTTTCTTCTCGTATCGAAGGGCACTACCCTGACTGTTTTTTCGAGCCGCCGCCTCAACACCTTCGAGCCACTGCCTTGTCGCCCTTGAGCCGCCGGCTCAATGCCTTGGGGGTACTGGCTCAACAAAAAATGACAAGTGACAAGTGACAAAGTGACAATAAGGTCGTTCCAAACATCGGAAATTGATGGAGTAGAGTTTTAATAATATAATATATATAATAGTATTATATATATTATATTATTAACCATCCTTTTCCCCCTATTCAGCAAGTCAGAAGGTGCTTATTGTCATTTTGTCATCTGTCATTGTCACTCGACACCTTGTCTTTTCCTGTGTGATCAAAACCATTGAAGTGTCGATGTTGTGTTTATTTCTGCGGCAAAGGCACGAAAAAGAAAGCACACCCCAATAAAATATCGGTTACAAAATGGTTACAATCTCTTTCTGTTCACTTTCATTCCGTTAGCGACTGCAAACATAGTAACTTATTTCCCAATAATGAAGGGTTATTGGGGAATAAGGCAGGGTTATTTTGAAATAAGGCAGGGTTATTTGGGGATAAGGCAGGGTTATTGGAATACTTAAACCCATTTGAAAAAAATGTGTTTAGTGTTGGAAACTTGTGGAATTTGTATCACTTGAAATACGTTTCCATCAAGGTTTTGGCGGTTTCATCGCCCATATCGATAGCCTTTTGGATGTTGAGTTTGGCGTTGGTCTTGTCCCCCTTTTGTAGTTGGGCATAGCCAAGGATGCGGTAGGCATCGATAATGTCGGGATTGAGACGGATGGCGGTTTGGCACGACTGGATACAGTCATCAAGCATACCCACTCGAAGGGTGAGGGCGGCACGTTCCACATGATAGAGGGGTTCACGTGGCACCATTTCAACGGCTTTATTCAGGTCATCCAACGCCTGCTGGAACATACGGGCATTGATTTCAATCTGGGAGCGCTCGTAGAGGAAGACGGCGCTGATTTTGTTGTTCATCAGATAGGCATATTGGTTATAGTCCTTCACGGCCTCGCGGTATTTGCCGCTGTTTGCCAGCAGTTGTCCTCGACGGATGACGAAATTGGCGGCTTCGCTGGGCATAGGTTCGCCAAATTGAGCAATCGCGCTATCGATGGGTTCGATGACGGATTCAATAGAGTCGCCACGTCCCTCACGTGCCATGCTGATGGCGTAGAGATAGGCAGGACTCTTTCCGTCCTCCTGCATCAGTTCTTGGTAAAGGGCAATTGCACCTTCGTAATCTTTGCTCTCCATGAGCACCTGACCCTTCAGTAGGCGGCATTTCAGCTGTTCGCTCTTCTGTTCCGCGCTGGCGGTTTTGGCGGCATTGAGCGAGAGGGCTGTATCCAAATACTGTTTCACCACGCTATAGTTCCATTTCTCATAGGCGGGTTCTGGTTGCAGACGGAGTTTGTCGAAGATGAGTGAGGCGGTGTTCAGGTTGCCTGCGGCTTTATCTTCCACGAGGGAGAGATATTTCTGCAAGTCGCTCTCTGCCTCGTCAAACCGAAGCATGTCAATCAGCGGGGTGGCATGACGCAGATACCCTTCGGCATTTTGAGGGAAGGCTGCCACAAAACGGTTGCACATATCCATGTATTCCTCGTTGTTCGTGGAGCGTGATTTCATGTAGAGATAGACCAATGCCTCTTCTGCCGTTTCGGGCAATGCTTTGGGAATGAAGATGTTGCTGAGTGCCACAGCGGCAGAGTTGTTGGGCAGGGCTTCGATTTGGAGCACTTCACGGTAGCGGATGTCGAGCACATAACTCTTGTCGCCAATGGTGGAATGGAGAATGCCCATCAATGTGCCTGCTTCGTTAAAGACAGGTGCCCCCATCATGTTGTTGTCCACTTGTTTGTTGAGTCCGTAATAGACGTATTTGCCTTGTATCATCGAGGTGTCGGACACGACCACTTGTTCGCTCTCTATATTGCCTCCATCAGCCATCTTCAAGACGAAAAGCTTCGATTCTATCGGCTGAAATGCGGTGACGGAGGGGATGATGCTGTTTCCCTTGGTCTTCACTCGGAATCGTACCATCGAATAGGTGTCATCGGCTCCCATGATGCATTCCACCTCTTCCTGCTTTCCACTTGCATCGACAGCAACGGCCTTGTATGCCCCCTTGAACATGCGGTAGTCAGCAACGGCCTCGCCATTGGCTCCCACATAAAAGCCCATTCCCTGATGCAGCAAATCGCCTTGCTTGTCGTAGGTGTTCACCGAAACGATTCCTTTCTTCACTTTGGCAGCGAATTTAGGTTGTGCATCACTCATCCCTGCCAGGATGCACACAAATAAAGTAAGTATTGTTTTCTTCATTCTCAACTTTCCATTTTTTACTTTTTACTCTTCACTCATCTTTAGCAGCTCCTGAGCATTGTCGAGCGCCGCTTGTGTCAATTGTTCGCCACTGAGCATGTGAGCGATTTCCTCGACACGCTGCTCATTGTCCAACGGAATGATATGGCTCAATGTGGCATCGGAGGTGTCCTCCTTATATACTTTATAATGATGGCTACCCAAAGCAGCAATCTGAGGCAGGTGTGTGATAGAGATGACTTGGCGGTTTTGGTCGCCCATCTCTTTCATGATGCGTGCCATCTTTTCGGCAATGGAGCCACTTACGCCTGTGTCTATCTCATCGAAAATGATGGTGGGCAGTTTGACTGCACCTGCAATGAGTGCCTTGAGCGACAACATCACACGGGCGATTTCACCACCAGAAGCGATTTGACTGACAGGTTTCAGTTCGCCACTCTTGTTGGCGTTAAAGAGGAATTGCACTTGATCGAAGCCCGTAGAAGTAAGTGCCGACGGGTTGGCCACTATGGAACATTTGAACTGCACATTGGGCATTCCCAATGGGAACAGGCGTTCCTCCATCTCCTTTTCCACCTTCTTCGCCACCTCTTTCCGTTTCTTCGAGAGTTGCTTGGCTAAGGTAAGAACTTTCTCCTTCTGCGCCTCCATCTTTTGATGAAGTTCCTCGATGAAATCGTCTGAATGGGTGATACGCATCAGTTTTTCTTCCAAAGAGGCTTGCAGGGTCAGCAGTTCCTCCACCGTTCCCATTCCATGCTTTTTCTGAAGGGTATAGATGGTGCTCAAACGGTCGTTCACTTGTTCCAAGCGACGAGGATTGTACTCCACATCTTCTGCCTGGCTCTCCAATTCATTCGCTACATCTTTCAGTTCGATGTAGCAAGAGTCTATTCGTTCCACCAACTCATCCGCAGACGAATATACCGATGAAATCGAATGCAATTCTGATATGCTCTGCTTGAGCAACCCCAACACATCTGTTCCGTCTGTGGAAGATTGCAGGTGGTTGGCAGCAGCATAGAGCGAGGATTTGATTTCTTCGGCATGTTCGAGCGTTTCCGATTCTTCCTCCAACTCTTCTTGTTCGCCTTCCTTCAATTGTGCATCCGCCAACTGATCCACCTGAAAACGCAGGTAGTCCTCGTCCTCCTTATTACTGCGAACCTCCTCTTGGGCTTCCTCCAATTGTTTGTTGAGTTGGCGGTAGGCTGTGTATTCCTGCTGATACGTGCTGAGTAGTGCTTGATGTTCAGCTAAGATATCCAAAATGCTCAACTGGAAATCCTCTTTGCCTAAGAGGAGGTTCTTGTGTTGAGAATGTATATCAATGAGTTGTTCGCCCAATTCTTTCAGTTGCGCCAGCGAAGCAGGTGTGTCATTAATGAAGGCTCGTGACTTCCCTGCCGACGTGAGTTCTCGACGAATCATGCATTCCTTTCCGTCGAAGTCGAAATCGTTCTCCTTGAAAAAGGTGTCCAGTTGGTAGTTCGATATATCGAACGTGATTTCCACCACGCAGCGAGGTGTCCCCGTCTTCAGCGACCGTGAGTCGGCCCGTTGCCCTAAAATGAGTCCGATGGCTCCGATGATGATGGACTTTCCTGCACCCGTTTCACCCGTGATGACTGAAAATCCCTCGTTGAAATCGATGTCCAAGTGCTCAATGAGCGCATAATTCTCTATATGCAGATGACGTATCATTTCTTTATCTTGCTCCAATAATTGTTTTGGCTTGGATTGAGGGTCGACACAATGTCATAGACTTGCTGTCGTTCCTTCTCGGTACCGTGTCCAGAATAGATATTGACGATTTCATCGCGTTTAAAGTCGGTGAAGATGATGGGCAACTGCGAGAGGGGTTTGTTGGTGTGTGCCTCCTGAAGCAGGTCAATGGCTTCTGATACAGCCGCACGTCCTCGGTCGGCATTTTGTGCCATTTCATCGAGACCTTGGCGATAGTATTTATATTGCATTTGTCTGAACGGCTCCATCGTGGTTTCCATATAGTCATTGATGATGGCATGACGGTTTCTGTCCTCACCAAAGGCTCTCCATCCTGCTTCGGAAGAGGACTGCGCATTGTCGACGATGCCTGTCACCATACGCAGTACATCCGCTCCTCCCAAGGGTGAGAAGGTGTCCAAATCCAGACCGATGAACAGGTAGGCATAGTAGGCCATCAGGGTTGTGAGGTTGTTGTCGAGGTTGTTGATGTTGAACTCTAAACGGTCTTGTTCGTGATAGTTGAAGTTGAACTGGGTGTCACGCATGGAGAAGACAGTGGTGCTATAGGCCGAGTTGTAAACGGGACGTGACAACTGCCAGAGCATCTCGCAGGAAAATAGACCGCTGCCCTCGTCAAACTTCTTCACGGTGAGGGTCATTGTACAGTCAATCTTCTCTTCTTTCTGAAACTGGAGGTCTGTCCACTCTCGGTTGTTCATGAACTCTGTCATGGCCGCTTCGAGCGTTTGGAATATTTCCTTCTTCGTACTTTGTACTTGCGAATGGTTGATTCTGACCACACAGTTCAGTTCCTGTGCTTTGAGGACAAAAAAGGATTCATCGGACATGCCTCCCATGAAGGGCAGGAAAGCCCATAAGCAACATGAAATGAGTATGGATTGAAGCCTGTTCATAAATTGCTGAGAAATAATTTTCGGCAAAAGTAGTGCTTTCTGATGACATGCCCAAACAAACTAAAGTTTTTGTTACATAATTATAAGAAAAAGCGAAAAGAATCCCTTAACTTTGTGGCCACATCTGTATCTGACCAATAATTAATCGACGAAACCAATATGAAGAATTTTAAGAAAATCGCTTTGATGCTGGCGATGGGAGCAAGTCTGCAAGGCTGGGCTCAGTCGGCATCTGAACAAAAGTCCGTCGTTTGCAACAACGATGGCACAGTCACCTTCCATTACACGAATCCAACGGCCAAGGAGGTGCAGGTGGATGTGCAGTTCGCCCAGAAAACTCCCATGACACGGGATGCCAATGGGGTGTGGACAGCCACATTGGGACCTGCAGCACCAGATATGTACCCCTACCACTTTGAAGTGGATGGAGTCAGCGTGATGGATCCTTTGTGTCCACAGTATTTCCCCAACGAGGGCTTCAAGAACAGCCTCTTGGAAATTCCAGACCCCAAGGGTGCTTTGGCACACGACATCAAGGATGTGCCACACGGCAAGGTGGAGTACATCCACTACTATTCCAAGAGCCTGCAGGGCACCAACAACGCCATTGTCTATCTGCCTCCAACTTACGACAAAAAGGGCAATGAGAACAAAAAGTACCCTGTGTTCTATCTCATCAGCGGTACGACCGACACGGAAGAGGTTTACTACAAGGTAGGACGCATGAACTACATCCTCGACAACCTGTTGGCTGAGGGCAAGGCCAAGGAGATGATTATTGTTCTACCCTATGGCAATCCCACTAAATTGCTTCCCACTCCCCCTCAGGGAGGCATGATGGGCATGGGCGATGTGTTTGGCAAAGACCTGACGAACGACCTCATGCCATACGTGGAGAGCCACTATCGCACCATCAATGACAGAGATCACAGAGCTATTGGTGGTTTCTCTCGTGGTGGCAACCAGGGACTCTCCTGTGGATTGACAAACCTAGACAAGTTCTCCTACCTCTGCTCCTACAGTTCTTTCACATCCACGACATTGCCAGGGGGTGTCTATGATAACGCCGCCGACACCAACAGCAAGATTCACCTCTTTTGGTTGGGTGTAGGTACAGATGATTTTCTCTATGGCACAGCACGTGACTATATGGAGTTCCTCGACAAGAAGGGCATCCGTAGTGTGAAGGAATACACCCATGATAAATTTGGCCATACCTGGATGAATGCCAAGTACTTCTTGGACAAGACCATGCGTCTACTCTTCAATCCTGAGGCATCAGAAGAAGCCATGAAGAACGGCAAGCCAGCCCTTGAAGCTACGGGCAAGGAACAGGCGTTCACTCCTGCTGTGATGGCAAGGCTTTTCCCTCGTGCTGTTGTGTCACCAGAATACAAGAGCGATGGTGTCACTTTCCGCATCAGCGCTCCTAATGCAAAGCAAGTGTTGCTTGATATGGACTATCTGCCCAAGCCTAACGTTATGGAGAAAGATGCGGATGGTGTGTGGAGCCTTGACGTCAAGGGGGTAGAGAACCAGACCTTCAGATACTGCTTCATCGTCGATGGCACAAAGGTGGCAGACCCCACCAACATGTTCCTATCGCCTGACAAGGGATTCAAATATAGCATCCACGAGAATCCAGCTTCCCAATACAGCCTCCTCTCGATGGGCGACATTCCACATGGCGTGGTGTCTTACGACCTTAACAAGAATACAGCCACTTATTATCCACCCACAACGAAGAATGTGGATGAACTGCCTGTCATTCTGCTTATTCCTGGGGAAGATGACACGATAGAAAGCTGGTTCAAGGTAGGTGGTGCCAATGCTGTTGCCGACAAGATGCTCGCTGAGGGCAAGACTGATCCTTATATCCTCACGACTGACACATCCCTCAAAGATAGGGCTGTGAGCGTCATGCCAGCCTCCATCAACAAAACTTGGAATTCCCGTCGTCTCGCATTGGTGAAGGTGCTTCAGGATAAACCCACCAAGGACAAGGTTATCAAGGTGAAGACGGAAGAATTCACAAATTAAATAAATCACAAACTCAAAAACCCTACAAACTAACCAATTCAATGAAGAAATTAACATTCCTCATGGTGTGCTCGCTGATGGCAGTTACACCATCGATGGCGCAACTCAAGAAGAGTCCCGTCACGTTCGACTCCTACGAATGGGATTTCGGAACCATCAACGCCTCCAAAGGCACAGTATGTCACACGTTCACACTACAGAACACCTCGAAACTCCCTGTGCAGATTGGCAAGTCCATTCCCAGTTGCGAGTGCATCAAGGCCTTCTATACGGCTGAGCAGATTCAGCCTGGCGAAGAGGTCAAGGTGATGGTTGCCATGTCTCCCTCTGGTGCATCGGGCAAGACTTATCGCAGCGTAGAACTCGTTGACAACAACGGACAAACATTAGGTTCGCTGACTGCCAAGGCTATCGTCAGCGATGTCCCAGCAGATGATGTGAAGTATCCGTTCCAGAACCCCAAACTCTCCAACGAAGAGCGTGTGGAGAACCTCATCTCCCTGCTCACACCCGAAGAGAAGGTGGGTCTGATGATGAACAAGTCCATTTCTGTTGACCGTCTCGGCATTCCTTCCTACAACTGGTGGAGCGAAGCCTGTCATGGTGTTCGTCAAGGTGGTTACACCGTCTACCCTCAGCCTATCGGTATGGCTGCGGCCTTCAATGCCCAACTGGTTTACGACGTGTTCTCCACGGTGTCTGACGAGGCACGTGCCAACTGGAACCGTACCAATCACAATGACCCGAAGTTGTTCAATGTGCCAATGGGTGTGACCTATTATCCTGGTAATCCTGAACTGACTTTCTGGTGTCCCAATGTCAACATCTTCCGTGACCCCCGTTGGGGACGTGGACAGGAGACTTGTGGTGAAGACCCCTATCTGAATGCCGTTTTGGGTGTCCAGACCGTCTTGGGTATGCAGGGCAACAACGACAAGTACTTTAAGACCCATGCTTGTGCCAAGCATTATGCTGTACACAGTGGTCCTGAACCTCTTCGCCACTCCTACAATGCTTCCGTGTCGATGCGTGACCTTTGGGAGACCTATCTTCCTGCTTTCAAGGCACTTGTCAAGAAAGGTAACGTACGTGAGGTGATGTGTGCTTACAACCGTTACGAAGGCAAGCCCTGCTGCACCAGCGACCGTCTGCTCGTTGACATTCTGCGTCGTAAGTGGGATTATAAGGCCATTGTCCTGACAGACTGCGATGCCATCAACAACTTCTATAATAAGGGACAGCACGAGACCCATCCCGATCCACTTTCTGCCTCTGTTGATGCTGTGCTCAATGGCACCGACCTTGAGTGTGGAAAGGTATTCATGGTACTCACCGAAGCCCTTCAGAAGGGACTTGTCAAGGAGTCTGTGCTCGATGATCACTTGCGTAAGACCCTTATGGGACGTTTCGAACTGGGTATGTTTGACCCAGCAGACCAGATTCCATGGGCAAACCTCGGCCCAGATGTGATTAGTAGCGAATCCAATGACGCTTTGGCTACACAGGCTGCTCGTGAATCAATGGTGCTTCTTCATAACAACGGCATTCTTCCTCTCTCCAAGAACATCAAGACCCTTGCGGTGGTAGGTCCTAATGCTGATGATGTGGAACTACTGAACGGTAACTATGGCGGCACTCCTACCGATAATCACAAGCATTCTCTACTTGAAGGTATCAAGGCTGCATTGCCCAACACCAACGTCATCTATCAAAAAGCTTGTGAACTGGCTGACGAATACACCACCATCCATCATTTGGGCGATTTCAACGAGGGAAAAGGCGTGTTGGTTGAATTCTTCAATAACAATTCTCTGAGCGGAAATCCTGACAAGACGGACTATTATAAGGATTTGAATTTCTCCACTTTTGGTGCTTGGGGCTTCGCACAGGGCATCAGCAAGGACACCCTCTCCGTACGTGTATCAGGTAAGTACATAGCTACTTTCACAGGTCAGATGCAGTACACCCTCTCTACCGACAACGGCTACGTGCTGAAGGTGAACGGTGAAGTGGTGGAAGAGGCTCAGGCAGGCGGTGGCCGTCGTGGCGGCTTCGGCTTCGGACATAATGTTCAGTATAAGTCCTTCCCAGTTCAGCAGGGTCAGACCTACGATGTGGTCATCGAATACAAACATGGCAACGGCAACTTTGCCATGTTGCGTGGTGACATCTGTGAACGTAAACTTGTCGAGTTCGACGGCTTGGCCAACGAGGTGAAGCAGGCTGATGCTATCATCATCATTGGTGGTATCTCTGCCCGTATGGAAGGTGAGGGTGGCGATAAAGCTGACATCGAACTGCCCAAGGTGCAACAGCGTCTGGTCAAGGCGATGCGCGCTACAGGCAAGCCTGTCATCTTCGTCAATTGCTCAGGTTCTGCCATTGCCTTTGGTAGTGTGGAGGGTCAGTACGACGCACTCTTGCAGGCTTGGTACGCAGGACAGGGTGGTGCTAAGGCATTAGCAGAAGTGCTTTTGGGTGATTACAACCCGGGTGGCAAACTGCCTGTTACGTTCTATCGTTCCAACGATGACCTACCTGATTTCCTCGACTACAGCATGGACAATCGTACCTATCGTTATTTTCGTGGCGAACCTCAGTATGCATTCGGTTATGGACTTTCCTACACCACCTTCTCTTTGGGTAAGGCAAAACTATCAAAAACATCGATGAAATCGAATGGTAGTGTTACTTTGACTGTTCCTGTTACCAACACGGGTAAGCGTGAAGGCTCTGAAACTGTACAGGTATATGTGAAAG
>JBGUMY010000147.1:0-3526 GCA_045117095.1 Bacteroidaceae bacterium
ACTCTCAACTCTTAACTCTTAATTGAAGAAAACTCTTAATTCTTAATTAAAAAAGCCCCGCCCATGCCCTTCCTCCCCACCACAAAAAAAGAACTCGAGCGCCTCAACTGGGACACCCTCGACATCATCATCTTCTCTGCCGACGCCTACGTTGACCACCCCTCCTTTGCAGCGGCGGTCATTGGACGCATCCTCGAAGCGGAAGGGTTGAAGGTGGCGATTGTTCCCCAACCCGACTGGCATGGTGACTACCGTGACTTCAAGAAGTTAGGCCGCCCACGCCTTTTCTTTGCGGTTTCCCCGGGAGCAATGGATTCGATGGTGAACAAATACACCGCCAATAAACGGCTTCGTTCCGAGGATGCCTATTCGCCTGATGGCCGTCACGACCTCCGTCCAGAGTACCCCACCATCGTCTATACGAAGATTCTCAAGGAACTCTACCCCGATGTGCCCGTGGTGATTGGTGGCATCGAGGCCAGCCTCCGCCGCCTCACACACTATGACTACTGGCAAGACCGTCTTCTACCCTCCATCCTCGTTCCTTCGGGAGCCGACCTGCTGATCTATGGCATGGGCGAGAAACCCATGGTCTCATTAGCACAATTATTAGTGGAACAAGATTGCGAAATCGATGTCAAGATGTTTCGCAACCTCATGGCACGATTCCCTCAGAAGCAGACGGTCTCCCTCTTGTCCAAGCATGAGATTCCAGGTGGCATCCGTCCTGATGACATCGTCCTCCACAGCCATGAGGAATGCCTCCGCAACAAACGCGCCCAAGCCGAGAACTTCCGCCACATCGAGGAAGAATCTAACAAATATGAGGCGAAGCGCATCATACAGGAGCAAGAGAATACCTGGCCTAACATTCCTCTTACCCCCTGCCCCTTGCCCCCTGCCCCTTTTTATGCTGTGGTCAATCCTCCCTACCAGCCGCTCACGCAGGACGAACTTGACCGTTCCTTCGACCTTCCCTACACACGTCTGCCCCACCCCAAATACAAGGGTAAGCGCATCCCTGCCTACGAGATGATCAAGTTCTCCGTGTGCCTCCATCGGGGTTGTTTTGGCGGTTGCGCTTTCTGCACCATCTCCGCCCATCAGGGCAAGTTCATCACCTCTCGCAGCAAGGAGAGCATCCTACGTGAGGTCAAGGCCATCACCCAACTGCCGGACTTCAAGGGCTATCTGAGCGACCTTGGCGGTCCTTCTGCCAACATGTACGCCATGCACGGCAAGAACCTCGATCTCTGCCACCAATGCAAACGTCCATCGTGCATCCATCCCAAGGTGTGTCCCAACCTCAACACCGACCACTCTGCCTTGCTCGACATCTACCATGCCGTCGATGCCATCCCTGGCATCAAGAAGAGTTTCATTGGCTCAGGGGTACGCTACGACCTGCTGCTCCACGACACAGGTGACGAACGCATCAATCGCATCAACCGCCAATACACCGAGGAACTGATCACCAAGCACGTCAGTGGACGTCTGAAGGTGGCACCTGAACACACCTCCGACCGTGTACTCAGCCTCATGCGCAAACCCTCCTTCCAGCTCTTCTATGACTTCAAGCGCATCTTCGACGACATCAACCGTCGCAAGCACCTACGTCAGCAAATTATCCCTTATTTCATCAGTTCCCATCCAGGCTGCACAGCGGAGGACATGGCAGAACTCGCAGCCTTGACCAAAGACCTCGACTTCCAACTCGAACAGGTGCAGGACTTCACGCCCACCCCCATGACTGTCTCTACAGAGGCATGGTACACAGGTTTGCATCCTTACACCCTTCAACCCGTCTTCTCAGCCAAGACGCCCAAAGAGAAACTTGCCCAGCGACAGTTCTTCTTCTGGTACAAGCCATCTGAACGACAAGCCATCCTTCGACTGCTCCGTCAGATGGGACGTACCGACCTCATCCAACGCCTCTTCGGACACAAGTAGACTTTGCAATTCCCCTCCCTTTATAATAATAATATGTAAAAAGACACATTTTTTTGGAGGAAATAAAAGGTATATGAGAATTTTTCCGTACCTTTGCAGCCGCAAACGCCGATACATGCCGTTATAGGCTGTGAAGGTGTGGGCTAACATATTAGTACAGCGTCTTACAACGCTTTGTTTTTGGACTCTTAAATCCGGTAAATTTAACAGTTCCAGTCAAAAACATTGCAGGTAGATGCTTAGGACGTGGTAATCATATCCCGTCAGTGTGCAGAGAGGCTCGTGAAGCCTCAGCACACTTTACGGGTGTACATATTACCTACGGCGTGAGCGTCAATTTCTGTCAGTTTACTGGAAGGGTTTTACCGGGCCTAAGAGACAGACAGGCAGAGTGAGAGTTCACGCTCTTTTTGTATCCATGCAAGAATACGCTGATGCGGTCATTACTCGTGTCGAGACCCAGGAGAAATCCGATGGGCCTTGCGCCGGAGGCGTGGAGAAAAAAAGACGAAATTTTAAGCGGATGAAGAGTCTGAAGGACAACCGCATCATCCATGTCAAGAAAGAGAAACCGCGCGTCAAAAAGGTCTTTGACCCCACAGCATGGTACATCGTGGAAGTCAAGAAACGGTTCACCGAAATGAAAAGCCGAGATTTGCTGAATGCCCCTCAGGGATTCATCAACGATTCCACCCAATCCCCCTATCATGTCGAAGCATACGTGGCCACCCAGACCACACGAGGCGTGGAGAAAACCATCATCCACGGCAAGGTGTTCATCAGAGTCGATGAGATGAACCGCATCGATGTGCTACGCAAATGTCCATATCTGAGGAACTACGCCAAAGACCCCACCCTATCCCTCACAGAACATAACTTCACGGACTTTGCCCGTGTTCCCAACGATCAGATAGAGCGTCTCAAGGCCATCCTCGAACTGGCAGATGGCACCGTTGAATATTCAGAAATTGTACCCCAAGTGCATGACCAAATCAAATTGAGTGATGGCGTGTTAGCGAAATCAGCCCTCCTCAAAGACTTGGATGGCACCATCGAGATGGTGAATGGAAAGACTCATGTCACCATCATCCTCAACAACCTCGGCTGTTTCAAATTCCGCCTCCCCGTCTCCGCCATCCGCAAAATCACCAACCCATAGTCGCCTGTCATGATACTCAACATTCAACCTATCATACAACGCATCCGTGAGACGGACTTTGCCTCGGCATCCCCCGCCAAGGCACAAGCCATCCATGGCATCTTGGATGCCCTAGGAGCATGGGTGGAAGACCGCCAAGAGCTAACAAAAAAATTATTAGCTCTAAACCCTCAACTCTCCACTCTAAGCCCTAAACCCTCCCCCCTCAACTCTAAACCCCTCCCCCCCCCATCAGTGTCCGTGCAAGGCGGTTTCCCCGCCCTTGCCTCTCCCCACTCTTCCCCCTCATCCCCCCATCAGTGTCCGTGCAAGGCGGTTTCCCCGCCTTTGCCTTTCCCCACTCATCCCACTCCCCTCTCAAACCTCCCCACCATATACCACCAACACATACACCACTTGATCCACCCTGATGTTTGC
>JBGUMY010000148.1:0-6929 GCA_045117095.1 Bacteroidaceae bacterium
ACATTTCAGTGCTAAAAGAAAGCTCTGAAGACAAATAAACAAAAAAAATGTAAAAATTTTGTTTTTTTTCTTCAATTTTCTTTGAGAATACAAAACTGATTTCTAACTTTGTTGAAAGAATGCGTTTTATCCCCGCATAAACCCCCAAAAACACTCTGACACAAATGGAAAAACCTGCAACACTTCAGCAATCGTTGAAATACTACTTTGGCTTTGATGCGTTCAAAGGCGATCAGGAAGCTATTATACAAAATCTTCTTGCCCGTCAGGACACCTTTGTGCTAATGCCAACAGGCGGTGGCAAGTCGCTTTGCTACCAGTTGCCAGCGTTATTGATGGAAGGGACGGCTATCGTCATCTCTCCGTTGATTGCCTTGATGAAGAATCAGGTGGACGCCATCAAGCATATCAGTGAAGAGGATAGCGTGGCGCATTTCATCAATTCTTCCCTGAGCAAGGCCAACATCGACCAGGTGAAGGCTGACATCATGTCGGGCAAGACGAAGATGCTCTATGTGGCACCCGAATCGCTCACGAAAGAAGAGAATGTGGAGTTCCTGCGTCAGGTTCACATCTCCTTCTATGCCATTGATGAGGCGCACTGTATCTCAGAGTGGGGACATGATTTCCGACCTGAGTATCGCAAGATTCGTCCTGTCATCAACTGGATCGCGATGGCGCCCGTCATTGAACTCTTCCTGCCTAAGAATAAGTCAGAAATCATCAAAGGGTTGGCAGAGGCGTATCGTGAGCGAAGGAAGAGGCACGACGAACTGAACAAGGAGTTCAAGCAGTTCCCTGAGCGTGTGGACAAGGATGAGTTGGATGACTTGGCACGTAAGGTGACGGGGTTGGCCGATGTCATTGCCTTCATGGCAGAGATGAAAGAGCAAATCAAGGAGAAGTCAGACAAATGTCCTCGCCTGAATGAGAAATTTGTCGATGCCTTGATAGAAATCATGCCATCTATCCGCAAGAACTATGCAGAGCTGAAGGAGCGCATGGCCGATGAACCTGCTGTGGCTTCTTTGCCTGACCTGCCCACTGATGATGACATTCGTGAGGCTGCGACCAAGATATATGATGCCCCTGTGATTGCGCTGACGGCTACTGCCACAGACAAGGTGCGTAACGACATCAAGAAGAATCTGGGCATTGTTCCAGCCAAAGACTTCAAGTCCTCGTTCAATCGCCAGAACCTCTATTACGAAGTGCGTCAGAAGACGGATGAGGTGGACAAGGACATCATCAAGTTCATTCGCCAGAATCCAGGCAAGAGTGGCATCATCTATTGCTTGAGCCGCAAGAAGGTAGAAGATCTGGCTGAGGTGCTGCGAGCCAATAACATTAAGGCCGCTGCTTACCATGCAGGCATGGATACGAAAGACCGCACGGAGACACAGGATGCTTTCATCATGGAGAATGTCGATGTCATTGTTGCCACCATCGCCTTTGGTATGGGCATTGACAAACCCGATGTGCGCTATGTCATTCATTACGACATCCCCAAGAGCCTTGAAGGTTACTATCAGGAGACGGGTCGTGCCGGACGTGACGGAGGCGAAGGCAAGTGCATCATGTACTACTGCCATAAGGACATGGAGAAGCTGGAGAAGTTCATGAAGGACAAGACGCCTGCCGAGAAGGATATTGGCATGCATCTGCTCAGCGAGACCGCCGATTACTGCGAGTCATCCGTGTGCCGTCGCAAGATGTTGCTGCACTATTTTGGTGAGGAATATGACAAGGAAAACTGTGGAAACTGCGACAACTGTCTGCATCCGAAGGTGAAGTCTGATCAGCAAGTCAACCTGTTGCTGGCCTTGCAGACCATTCAGGCCGTGAAGGAGAACTTCAGACAGGAACACATTATTAATATATTACGCGGAGAGGAGACGGAGACCCTCCTGAACCACAACCACGATAAGTTGGAACAGTTTGGAGCAGGTGCCGATGTGGAACCCACCATGTGGGATGCCATCTTCATCCAAGCCTCTCTTGATGGCTACATCGTGAAGGAAGTGGAGTCGTATGGCGTGGTCAAGCTCACCAAGGCTGGCAAGAAGTTCATTAAGAAGCCTGTGCAGTTCATGGTGGTACAGAACAACGACTTCGATGACGACTTCGATGACAATTCGGATCAGTGTGGCACAGGTGTAACCGATGAGGTGCTTTACAAGATGCTCATAGACCTTCGCAAGAAGATTGCCAAGAAGCACAATGTGCCGCCTTATGTGGTGTTCCAAGATGCTTCCCTCGAATCGATGTCCACACTCTATCCTGTTACGCTCGAAGAGATGCAGAACATCCCAGGTGTGGGAGCCGGCAAGGCCAAGCGTTATGGAGAGGAATTCTGCAAACTCATCCAGCGCCACTGCGAGGACAACGACATCGTGCGACCATCTGACATGCGTGTGCGCACTGTCGCCAACAAATCGAAGATGAAGGTGAAGATCATCCAGGCTATTGACCGCAAGGTGAGTCTGGAAGATATCGCCAAGAGCACAGGACTCGACTTCGACGAACTGCTCGATGAGATGGAGGCCATTGTGTACAGCGGCACCAAACTCAATATCGACTACTACTTCGAGGAGATAGAGATGGACGAGGATGTCATCGACGACATCTACGACTATTTCCGTAACAGCGATACGGACGACCTCGACACAGCCCTTGACAACCTCGATGGTGAGATCTACGAGGAGGATGTGCGGTTGGTGCGCATCAAGTTCATCAGCGAACTGGCGAACTAAGGGCGAAGTGAAGATTGAAAAGTGAAGAATTTGCTACCGCAAGTGTGAGTTTATTAGGATTTGCTTGTGCGGTAGCAAATTTTTCACTTTTCATTTTTCACTTTTCTCTTAATTTCTTTGTTGTCTCATAAAAAGTCCTTACCTTTGCATGCAATAAATACTAAACGTTATGGCTTCATTTATTGCAGATAAAGTTGTTCAGGAAGGATTGACGTTTGACGATGTGCTGCTCATCCCAGCATATTCGCAGGTTCTTCCAAGAGAGGTTTCCCTCGCTACCAAGTTTTCACGTAACATCGAGTTGCAGATACCTTTTGTGACAGCCGCTATGGACACTGTCACCGAGGCTCCGATGGCCATCGCCATTGCCCGTGAAGGAGGTATTGGCGTGATTCACAAGAATATGACTATCGAGGAGCAGGCTCGTCAGGTGGCCATCGTGAAGCGTGCCGAGAACGGTATGATTTACGACCCCGTCACCATCAAGCGTGGCTCCACCGTGAAGGATGCGCTGGCCATCATGCAGGAGTATCATATTGGCGGTATTCCCGTGGTGGACGATGTCAACACGCTGGTGGGTATCGTGACCAATCGCGACCTCCGTTTCCAGAGCGACCTCAACAAGAAGATTGATGACGTGATGACCAAGGAGAATCTTGTGGTCACCCATCAGCAGGCCGACCTCGAGAGCGCATCACGCATTCTCTTGGAACACAAGATTGAGAAGCTCCCCGTGGTGGATGCCGACAACAAGCTCATCGGACTCATCACCTACAAGGATATCACCAAGGCCAAGGATAAGCCCTATGCTTGCAAAGACTCCAAGGGACGTCTGCGTGTGGCAGCTGGTGTGGGCGTGACAGCCGACACCTTCGAGCGTATGGAAGCCCTCGTCAAGGCTGGTGTGGATGCCATTGTCATCGACAAGGTGCGTGAGGCCAAGGCCGCATTCCCCGACGTGGACATCGTGGTGGGCAACATCGCTACAGGCGAGGCTGCCAAGGCGCTGGTCGAGGCTGGTGCTGATGCCGTGAAGGTCGGCATAGGTCCTGGTTCCATCTGCACCACACGTGTGGTGGCAGGTGTGGGTGTTCCTCAGTTGAGCGCTGTCTATGACGTGGCTCAGGCACTGGTGGGTACAGGCGTTCCACTCATTGCTGATGGCGGTCTCCGCTATTCAGGCGACGTGGTCAAGGCCATTGCCGCAGGTGGATACTGCGTCATGGTGGGTTCGCTCGTGGCAGGTACCGAAGAGGCTCCAGGCGAGACCATCCTTTTCAATGGCCGTAAGTTCAAGAGCTATCGTGGCATGGGTTCGCTCGAGGCAATGGAGAACGGCTCCAAGGACCGCTATTTCCAGGGCGGCGTGAAGGAGACCAAGAAACTCGTCCCAGAGGGCATCGCCGGCCGAGTTCCTTACAAGGGAACGGTGCAGGAAGTCATCTACCAGCTTGTGGGTGGTCTCCGTTCAGGCATGGGCTATTGCGGTGCTGCCAGCATCCTCGAACTCCACAATGCCAAGTTCACTCGCATCACCAACGCTGGTGTGCAGGAGAGCCATCCGCATGAGGTCATCATCACCAGCGAGGCTCCCAACTACAGTCGCCCACAGTAATGCACACATCATTTATCTTCATTCACGAATATGAAAAAGACATTTCTTTTCCTGATGGCATGGGTGATGCTCAGCATCAGTAGCATGTCGGCACAGAACTATCTGGGCAAATGGGTGGCCGATAGTTCGTTCAAGGAGCAGTTGAACACGCTCATCAATGAGGAGCGTGTGGATTTGGACCTGGGCTTTGTCCTGACGAAGAAGGAAATCAATTGCCAGTTGTTTATGAAGACAGCGACCGACAATGTGAGTGTGGATCTGATGGTCACGATTCCTGGCACCTACACCGTGAAGGGTGACAAGTTCACGGCCAAGTTTGACACGGAGAAGAGCGACCTGCAGGTGACGAACCTGAAGTCGGACGACCCTGAGATGAATGAGGGCTTGCAGTTGGATGAGACCAGGGATATATGGTACAACCTGGTGGCCACGATGATGAAGAAGGAACTGGGCGACAGCCTCAAAACCTTGAGTGATGGTGTGTCAGAGTTGTTTGAGGAGTTCCGCATCAAGCAGGACGTAGCGAACAAACTCATCATGCTCATCGAAGATGATGAGGAGGAAGACGGAGTAGTGGAGATCATCTTCAACCGAGGATTCTGACAAGCCTACGGGGCAATCTCACACATTATTCTCTCAACAACGGATTGCACGAATTTGACGGATTGGCTGACGCGGTGTACGCACATCCCGCATGGCCAATCCGTTGTTAATATCTGTTGTAAATATATTTTTATCTATTTTTACTTGTTTTTTTATATTTTTCTTTCGGCGGCGTGCCGCAACTTCAGAAAACCTTCCGATTTCTTTTTTCATTGCGGAGAAATGCTTATCTTTGTGGCCGAAATTCTAAACATTACTGAATCATGGGCCAACTCGCATTCCTGAGACTATTCATCCTTGTGGCCATCTCGCTCGACAGGAACGACAACCGGCGGCACGTCCACGTGTTCTACAAGGGCAAGCGCCACCAGCACTCTGTGGCCAAGATTTGGATAGAGAAGAACGGCGAACCGTGCGTGGAGATAGCCGAGTCCGAGCTTTCGGCCAAGGACAACGAGATGCTCGTCGCCGCCATCAACCGCCATTGGGAGGCCATTAACGAGCAAATCACCCGTACGTTCAACGGTGAGAAGACCATTTCCATCAACATCGAGAAATAAACATAGGAGGACAAAGATATGTGTAAAATGAAAGACGTAAAAGTAGGTATCAAGGACCTGAATTTCACCGCCCACCGAGGCAAGATGCTGGTTCGCCTGACCGACGGCCGCGAAGTGCTCATCCCCGTTTCCTTCTTCCCTGACATCCAGCACATGCCGGTGAAAGAGCGCGAGAAGTGGATGGTGCTCGATGACCAGTACTTCACCTTCGAGAACATGACGCGCGTTTATTCCGTGCTCGACCTTATGAAGGTGGCATAACCCCAAACATCACAACGCAGAAATGACAACACACGAACTACATATAAATTATGTTAACTGGCTGAAAATAATTGGTCGGATGTTTGGTGGTGTCGATGATTTGAATACAAGCAAGCAAGCAAGCAAGCAAGCAAGCAAGCAAGCAAGCATATAGTCTTAAACATCTGGAAGGAGCGCAACGGTGGCTCCTCTCGTCCGAGGCACGAAGGACGGGGGGAGCCACCGTTGCGCGTGGACTGATTCAGTTTGGAATTAAGAATTAAGAGTTAAGAAAGAATCTGCTTTAGTTGAGAGTTAATAATAATGTATATGAACATATCAGCAATTTAAAACACAAAGGGATTTTATGAAAAGAGATTATCAAAAACCGAAGATGAGAGTCTTCAAGTTGAAGCACATGACAAATCTGCTCCAGATGAGTCAAGTACGAGGCCGGAGTGTCATGGAGGACTACAACGTGAGAAACTGCGATGAAGAGTAACAAACCCACTAAAACGAAGAAAGCAATGAAAAAGACTATCAAATTTCTTAGCATGGCCGCCCTCGCATTGGTGGGCGCAATGATGACAGGCTGCTCCAGCGACGATGGTGACCAGCAGCCTGAGAACAAGAGCAAAGTGGAAACCCTGACCACCACCGTGGGCTTCAGCGCCGACACCCGCGCACTGACCAGCGGAGGTGTGAAGACTTTCGCAGCTGACGAGACGATGGCCATCGTTTATACGAACAAAAGCGGAAATACTGTGATGGCCGTAAGCGATGCCCTGACGGCTGATGACATCAGCGATGGCGGCAAGTCGGCCGAGTTCACCTTCACCCTCGAAGATGCAGACAAGTCAAAGCAAGTGAAGTATATCTATCCCGCAGCGATGGCCAACAGCGACGGCTCCATCAACTACGATGCACTCTACGAGTGTCAGGACGGATCGCTGGAAACAATCTCCAGCACGCTCGACTTGGCTACTTTTAGCGGAAAATGGGAAGCAGGCGCACTGCCAAGTGCAACGCTCACGAACCAGCTCGCCATCCTCGCCCTCACCCTCAAGACTGAATACGAGACCGATGCCGGTTGGGATGACTATACCAGATATTTTACACAAGTGACCGTCAGCGACGGCACCAACACCTATACCGTCA
>JBGUMY010000149.1:0-7608 GCA_045117095.1 Bacteroidaceae bacterium
CAATATCCACATAGTTGGGATGGATTGAGTCGCCTGTCTCGACGAAATTCTCCACGAGTGCTCGAAAACCGAAAAGGAGATACTTGAAGCCTTTGATATGGGTCAGACGGTCAAGGAAACTATCCATCTTATTTTCGGACGAGGTGAGTTCCACTTGTCGGTATTCATTCCAAAATGCTTCATCTTGCATGGAGGCATCTGGTTCTCTCAGAATGTTGCCCTTGATGTGTTTGAAGAGGGAACGGGGTATCTCCTCAAAACTGACGTTACTGAGACGTGTCACTCGTTGCACTTGGAACTTACCCAGCCATTTGGAGAGTTGAAGTTCCACAAGCATGTCATTGGTGGAAGCAATGCGGTCGCCAGATTCCAATTCTGTGAAATCTTGTGAGATTATCATGTTCTCCACAAAGTTCACGTCGCTTCTACGTGGAATGGATAGCTCCACACGTCGTACTTGATAGGTGGAATCAGGATCCAGTAGGATGAATAGATGACCAGAGAAACCAAAGTCTTGTTGGTTGTTGGGCAAAAAGCCGACATCCACAACCTTGTTTGTGTCGATGAAAAGGGTATCTTGCAGATAATAGCGATAAAATGAAATGGCATTGTCGGCAATGGGGGAACGAAACGGATATTGCAGCAGGCGACATTCATTGTCATAAATATCCACATCGGTAAAGATATCTTTCAGTGTAGTGGTAAGGATTTCACCAGTGTTGACCAACTCTGTCACACCTTTGTTGCTTTCGCCCTTGATGACTTGTTTTTCAGACTTGGGGTCTTTGCGGTAATAAATCTCAGAGAGGGTCTCGTCCACCGTGAGGGGAAGGATGAGTTTGCCTGTCTGAGGTACGCGTTCGACGTGGTCTTTCAAGAATGCAAAGCGTTTGTATTCACCTTCGTCAAACACTTTGTCGCTGACTTCGTTGAGCGAAAAGGTCATCTTCTCGTATTTTGTGTAGGTGAAGAAGTCTTTGGAATGGAGGTCACTCTGTTTTTTGTGGGCAATCACCTTCTTCATCAGTTCCACCGCAGGATTGTTTTTGCGGCTGTATCTTGTTTTCTTGGCCGATACGGTCACACTCGAGAGGGTCTTAGCATCAGGCACTAACCTAATGGTGATATCTTTGTTCTTGCCAAAGTCTTTCAGTTTGATGGTTTGTGTCTGATAACCCATGGTCGAGATGGTCAGAACCTTCCACGTGCTGTCTTCCTTGATGACAAAGTGTCCATCCTCGTCTGTCTGTTCACCCACATTTTTGCCGTCGTAAAAGACATTCACATAGTCCAATGCCTCACGTGTCTTGCTGTCAATGACACGTCCTGTCACCTGAGCCTTCACCATGAGACAAACCAACAAAAACAATATACCAGCTATCTCTCTTTTCACTTCTTCACTACTTCTGAAAGTTCCTTTATATTATATATAATGTGTGTGGGTATCGACTCGTCCACCTTTTCGTCTCCCCATCCGATACCTTTCACCCATACGGTCTGACAACCAATCTTTGTAGCAGGTACGATGTCCTTTGAGTAACTGTCACCCACCACGAGTATGTCCTTTGCCGGGAGTTCTTCAGCTGTCTTGCCCAAAATGTTTCTCAGTGCATCAACACCTAACTGAAAGATTTTAGGGTCAGGCTTTCTTACGCCCACAATTGTACTCTCAACGATATGTTTGAAGTATTCCAGATGAAAATCCTTCAAGATGGTTTCGATGTTTCCATAAAAGTTGCTGACCAACACCAACGGATATTCTTCCGCTAATTTAGCAATGATAGGGCGGCTCACTTCCAGCACTTTCAGCACATATTCGTAAGAATACGTGGCCACAGCATTGCTTTTCAGCTTTCTTTCCTCCTCGCTCACTTGCCAAACGCTTCTTTCTATCAAGTCTTTTGTCTCTATGTCACATTTGATGGTGAGCAGGTCGAGGAAATTGTGTTCAGGTTGGATGTAAGGATGCTTGGCCAAAACGCGTTCTGCCACCACATAACTGGTTCGAAATTCCTCTTTGCTTACTAGGATACCCACGTGCTGGTAGCCCTCCCATAGCACTTCACTCCAATGCCGAGAATTTGTGTCGATGGTGCCTCCGTAGTCGAAGATGATGGCTTGAATCATGGTTTGAGATGATTGAAGTTTTCGTTTAATTCTTTACAAAACCCTTCATGCGTATGTCGCATATATAGATACATGCCCGTGAATACCGTCATTTCCATGACCCAATAGAGCCAAGGTAGGTCGAGTAGGCAAGACACGTAGAACGTGATGGCACGGGTGTTGAACGTGAGGATGTTCGCCCATTTCATCATCGGAAGACTGAGTGTACGGAATTTGTCACGGAACTCTTGTGGAATGTTTTCGGCTCCTCCATACGTTTCTTTCAGTTGCTGCTTGAGGCGTTGGAATTGAGGTGTTTGTTTCTCTTGGCTACGTGTGTAGTTGATATAAGTGAGCAGGAATAGTTTGTAGATGACGTTTCCCTTCCAAGGGGTCTGCCTGTAGATTTGTTGCTGTTGTACGGACGAATCCAATTCACTGCCAGCCTTGCCTTTTAAAAAGAAAAGGTGAATTTGTCTGTAGTAGTCGGAGAGACCGCATTGCCGAGCATGGAAGATGAGACCAGACACCCAGACGCTTACGTAGAAAACGCTGCAGGCGATGAGCGTGTTAAGTTTGTTGTTCTCGATACCTAACCATTCAAACTCCACATCGTGATACCTGTAGAAGCGGAAGAATAGCGCATGATAGAGGAAAAAGAACCATACATCACCAGCTGCACCATCAAGAATGCGTCCCAATTGGGTTTTCTTTCCCGTCATACGAGCCAACTGTCCATCAGCGCTGTCATAAAAATTTGCCCATGCCAAGAACAAAATGCCAATGATGTTATAGATGAGTCCCTCTGTACCTGCCATGCGATAACTGCCGCTGGTAAAGAACCATGCCGATGCCACACCGATAATCATCGAAAGAATAGTCACCGTGTTGGGATGTACATCGAAATGATTGAAGAATCGAGCCCACTGATAGCCGATGGGACGTGTCCATACTACGTCCAACCATTCCTCAGTGTCGCCCGACTTGTATGTCTGTTGTATCTTATCCATCTGTTTCTTAACTCATGGCTCTTAATTCTGACCTTCACAAAGCACTCTATTTGCTATGGCTTTTGCTGCCTCCTCTCGACAACTGGAAAAACTGGGAAAGTCGTTGAAATCGATGAACCAAAGCCCCCCGTTCTCATCGATAATGACATCACCACCATAAATGGGTACGTTCAAACGTTTCGCCAACCGGTCAGCATACTCCTTGATGTGAGTGGCTTCGAAAGGGTATCCTTTTTCCTTACCATTGATTTTCTCAAGCTCAAACTTTGAATGTCCTCGGCTTGCATACTGCCAATGGAAGAAATTCGTACCTTCTACTCCATAGAATTTCACGAGGTCACCCATCTGATGTGCTTGCACCATCCAGTGCTGATAATCAGCATCTTTCATCTTTCTGACGGCACATTCTAACTCTTTCTTTGTTTGGCAGAATGCTGTGTCATAGGAATACTCGGTACAGCTGTCGCATTTTTTTAGCCAGAGGGGAAATGGTATGTTGCCAACACCTTTTTCTGAAATGGGAAGCTTGCGATTCTGAGAGGGAATGAATGCTGGTTGTGGAATGTCTATCTCCTGCATGATGTTGGCTACAGCACCCTTATCTGAGCAAGTCAAGATTCCGCTCACTGTATTAAAGAACGGGGTCTGCCTTTCCACGTTTCTCTCTTTCAACATTGCTAATAATTCGACATCTCTTGCCATCGTCACAACCCGTCCATAGGAATCAAAGTCCATATCCACCATCTCGTTCTCATTGATGCATGCGATCTCATGCCCCTTGACTCTCAGTTCATCCATTACAGCCATAAAAATGGCTGCGTCATTCCCAGCCAAGTTCGGGGAGTAATACACGTCTCTTCTGATACCTAATATTTTCATGTTGTTGGGGTGATGATGGTTGTGTGGTTATCGTTGTTTGGCATTGGCATAGCATTGCCTACCTTTATCAGCAACAGACCAATGGCAGTCCAAAAGAGTTCGCGCACTCGGCAGATGATGCTGACGAACATTCCGATATCGGCCGTCATGCCCATTTGAGCCACCGACATCGCAAAACCTCCTTCACGTCCACCTAATTGTAGAGGCATGAAGAAAAGTAAATTGGCGAATAAGCTCGTGAAAGAGAGAATCAAGAAGGCGTATACAAAAGTGAGGCCACCACCTGTTCCTGCCTCGAAGAGGATGAGCATAAAGTAGATTTCAAAACTCTGGAGCATACGGCCTATATATTCTAGGGCAAAACTGGCATAGAAACTTTTGGGATTCTGTGATTGGAGTTCAGAGATTTGGCGATCAATCTTTTGGAGATCCTCCTTGTGCTGCTCAGCAAAAGAGCGAGTCCATTTTTTCAGACCTGGAATATGTCCCAAAAAACGGATGAGTTTGACCACCATTCCATTTTTATACCCACGTATGAAAAGGTAGATACCACCACCACAAAAACAGAGCATAAAGCAAAGTACCACCACCATGCCTGCATTCAATGGCAAGAGATCCATGGGAACAAGCACAACATAGATGACGATGCTGGTTGCCCAGAACCAAAAGTGGGCGAATATATGCATCATGGCGAAGAGCAGCACACTGGAGGTGGCTCTTTGTGTACCGATATAGGGTTTCAACTCCATGATTTTATAGGGTTCGCCACCCATCAGTCCCGCTGGTGTTGCATAGTTGAGGGCAAAACCTGTGATGGTTAGTTTAAGTATCTTCCAGAAAGGGATGGGACAGTCGCCTGAACCTCTGATGATGATGCGCCAAGTCCATGCGTTCATGGTATAGAGAACTATCCATAGTCCCAAGATTGCCCACAACCAATAGCCTGCATGCAAGATGTCAGCCCAAAGTTGGGTAAACGACACCTTGAAAGTGAACAGCATCACGATGACTGCGATGAGTCCAAAAGCAAAGAATATATTGCGGGTTTTATTTTTCAATCTTCCTCTGTCACTTGGTCGAGTTTGAGTTTGTCAGAATCGTCACGTTTTTCAAAATACTGCTTCTTCAGCGGGTTGGTGCGTTCTTTGTCGAAACGGACACGATTTCTTGCCGCATCTACTGCGAGGTATATGGCTTGACGGAAAGCTAACTCATCAGTCTGGTCTTTGCCAGCCTGCTCATAATTCACTCCAATAGCTGGTGCTGTACGCAATACGGGCAGACCTGCCGTGTAGTTCACGCCTTCGTTAAGTGCCAAAGCTTTGAAAGCCGAAACGCCTTGGTCATAATACATGGCAAGCACAGCATCGAAGTGCGTTTGGTTACCTGTTCCAAAGAAGGCTTCGGCAGCGTAAGGCCCTATGCACCGTACACCTCTCTTAAACAGTTCGTCAATCACAGGTGTGATGATTTCTTCTTCCTCTTTACCATCGGCATGTGGATTCAGTGCCAATACTGCAATGCGAGGGTTGTCGATGAAGAAGTCACGTTTCAGCGTGTTATGCAGCACCACCAAGCGTTCGGCAATGGCTTCACGTGTGATATGTGCAGGGATTTCAGCCACAGGGATGTTGTCGCAAACCAAAGCAATGCGCAAGTTGTCGCTGACGAACATCTTGAGCGCCCTTTTCCCATCTCCTGCTATGCGTTCAATGTAGTTGGTCTGTCCTGTAAAGGGAATTCCATCTTCAGTTTTGATGGTATTATTGTTGAGGGGGGCAGTGACGATTGCATGTATTTTACCTGCTTTCAAGTCTGCCAGTGCTTGATTGAGGGATACCAGTGCAGCTTGTCCTGCGTCTTCAGTAGCTTGCCCCACTTCAATTTTTAACTCATCTTCGCCAAAACAATTAATCATGTTCAAGGTTCCCTCATGGGCTGCTTCTGCAGAATCCACAACTTGGAAATTCGTCTGATATCCTAATGATTTACGATGGTAGGTTGCCACTTTGGGCGATCCATAAATGATGGGCGTACAAAGTGACGCCATTTCTTCTGTTTCGAATGTGTTGAGTATCAACTCATAGCCAATACCATTGATGTCGCCATGAGTGATTCCGATTCTAGTCTTTTCCATATATGTTTGCTATGCATGTATCAAGTTATTCTTTTTCTTCTTTCGCTGGTGTTTCTAACGTGTAGAGTGCTGCTTCCAAGCGCCGAATCAAGGTACGTTTCATCTTGTCTGGAGCATAAACAAAACCTTCGACAACGATGACACGTCCATTCTTCTCATCGATGCGAGAGTGACTGACGAACGGACCTCCCATCGGAGCATTACGCATTTCCCAAAGTCCTCGTGCTTCCATCGCAAATTGTCCTTGCACGCTGATGTTCTTCGTCCAAACAAATTCAGGATTGGTCTGCATCCATTGATTAGGTTTGTCACCTGGGATGTTACGTTTCATCATCGTGTCGCGCAAGGCTATGTATGGCTTCTTGGTGAGCATCTTCTCGCTCACGTAGGGTAAAGAGTAGATGCAGATGTTCTGGATGGTGGATGCCTTGTCGTCGCTTGCCCAGATGAAGTCCTCTCCAATCTTCATCTTCTTGATATCGACAGGGATATAGAACTCGCAGTCGAACATTTCCTTCACTGCCTTGGCGAATTTGATGTTGTGTTCGAAGTACAAGTCGTTGGCCAAACGATTGATTTCCTCGCTCGTGATGAGACTCTCGATGTCTTTTGTGTGCTCAGAAATGTACATTGAGGCCTCCACCTGATTAGGTGCATGGAGCGTGATAATCATCTGTGGTGTCGAGTACACATCCTTCTCCACAACCATTTTAGCCTTGGTGTATTGATTGCCCAACTCGATGTGGAAGATGTTGCGAAAGATGTGGGTAATATTGTCGTAGTGTTTTTCTTCCACGTGGCTCTTATGGAACTGTGGCTCGTCTTGTGGCAGACCTCTTAGAGGTTTGTCAAGGATGGTTTGGATGGCACGGCCAGCATAGCCTGTCCACACGCTGTCATCTGCCACCACCATCACCTCGTATGGATTGCCTGATGAGGCGGGGGTGAGCAAACTGGCACTTCTTCTTCGACGTCCTTTGTTGTCGGTCGTATTGTCGCAAGCTGAAAAGAGCAATACCGCCATTAAAAGTGTTGCTATAAGTCTTAACTTCATACTAATTGGTTTTCAATTTGTTTCTTAGTAGTAAGTAGTCCACATGCAGCCCAAATGTCTTGTCCTCTGGATGCCCGTATAGTGGCAGTGATGCCATGATTGTTCAAATAGTCACGGAAATGTTCCATCGTGGCCAAATCTGCTTCTTTGAGCGGCACATCTGGTATGCGATGCCAACGGATGAGGTTGACACGACAAGGGAGGTCTCTCAATAGTTTTGTAAGTTCTTTGGCATGCAACGTGGAGTCGTTTGTGCCGCCAAACATGGTGTATTCGAACGTGATGCGACGCTGATGGCTCCAATCGTATTCCCTTAGCAGCGCTACGATGTCAGCGATGGCGAATTGCTTCTCGGCTGGCATCAGTTTCAGACGTTGCTCGTGGATCGGCGAATGGAGCGAAATAGCAATGTGACATTCGGT
>JBGUMY010000150.1:0-2760 GCA_045117095.1 Bacteroidaceae bacterium
CCCTCCAAGATGCTGAGCGACATCTCAGACATGATGTCGGCCATCAACTACTACAGCAACACGTTCGGCTTCGACCTCACCTTTGAGAAAGTCAATGCCTTCCATGGGCGCACCAACCTGCAGTCGAGCAGCCACAAACTCACCAACACCAACATGCGGCAGTTCACTGTGACAGGTTACTATGTGTTCAACGGCAAGAAATTCTCTTTGCCTGCTGTGTTCAACAGCACGTGGGTGCAGAAACGCAGTGCCGGCAGTTTTCTGGTACAGGCAGGCTTCAGCACAGGACGCCTGAAGTTAGGTGACAACCTCGACTCAGAACATTCGTTCGCCTCGAAACTCAAGCGCATCGATATGAACTCATTCTCCATCGGTGCAGGTTATGGCTACAACCTCGTGTATGGCAAGAATTGGCTCTTTCACGCCACAGCCCAACCCAGTGTGATGATTTGGCAAAACTATAAGTTACACACTGACGATGACAACGGCAATGAAGAAGTAAACAAGATGGATGCTGGCCGCATCAATTTCTTCATCGTGGGTCGTCTTGGCGCCATCTATTCGTGGGACAAATACTTCATTGGTCTCACCTCGGTGGTGCAACATTCCAAGAGCGGCAAGGACAGCGACTTCGCTATGCGCGACACACAAATTCAGGCTCGTGCCTTCTTTGGATGGCGTCTACAAACCAAACTCCATCGGAGACCAGAACCTAAGCCAAAGAAACGTCGCAGAACTGTACGCCGATAATTTTTCGCCCACAAACAAGATGGTTTCAAGCTATATGTTACGAAATCAAAAATCCTTGTAACGTCCTTGTAAACACTTTTTCACAATTAGCCGTACCTTTGGCCTCGCAAACTACTTAATCAATTTACCAACACTTTTTATTACTTAATTTAACATTTCAAAAAATCAATTGCTTATGAGAAATTTTACTCGAAGTATTTTGGCTCTGTTGCTGATGGTAGCAGGTGCAGTTTGTGCTAATGCACAAGAAAAGGTGTATGCAGACTTCTCAAATGCTTCACCTACAGGTAACGCCTCTTGGGATGGCTCAACCAACACATTCGGGTGGTCGGCTACCAGCTGGAACCAGTTGAAGAACATCGGTCTGCCCAGTGGTGATATTACTGGCTACAAGAAACTGGTGGTGGACTGCACAATCACGCAGGGTGACCAGTTCCGCGTTCTCTTCTATCAAGGTAGTGCTAATAAGACGCTCTATGCCAAGGATGGTGTGAATGAGTTTATCATCGCCGAGGATTTGAAAGCACTCTACCCAGATGATTACGCTTCTTTCTTGAAGGATTGCTCAGAAATATGTCTTTCTGGTGACAACGTGACCGCTCCAGGTTCTGCCATCATCAATGCGGTGTATCTGGAGGAGTATCCAGAGGGTGAGAGTGGAGATATCACTGACGTAGAGGAAGAGGTTGATCCAGGTCGTCCAGAAGGTGACTTTGTTGACCTCACTGCCGAGATGTACAACACAGGTTCCACTGCTTACAACGTGGGTGTGAAGAAGGCAAAGGGTGATTTCATCTATGGTGAGACGAACATTGACAACTATGCTGATCTGGCCGCTTATTCTAAACTGACTGTGGTGGCTACTCCTGGTACACCTCTCGTGCTTACCTTCAACCATCAGATTGAGTTCGCTGACAAGCAGAACAAGGAAGACTATGATGGATATGATCCAGCAGATTACGTATGGATTGACGCCGAAACAGATGAGAATGGCATCTACGAGCTTGACCTGACTCAGTTTGATCCTGTGAACTTGAACTATATTCGTATTCCATGGGGTTATGAAAAGCAGAGCACGATTTGGTATCTCCTCCTCAGCGAAGGTGCTGCTGAGCCAGCAGCTTCCATCACTGTTGAGCGCGAGATTGGTCAGGGCTACGGTGCACAGAGTGAGACCATCGACTTCACTGCAGCCAAGGAGTATCTTGGTGTGGAAGAAATCACTTACGACATGATTCGTATCGTGAACCCAGATGGTACTCAGATCAGCGACTACGCTCCGTATGACGGTTGGTTCAATGCAGAAGGCGTTGCGGAGACTTGGGGAAATAACACCAAGATCTGCGTGAAGTTCTTCCAGATGATAGAGAACGGCGCGTACCAAATCTGCGACATGAACGGTGCAGACGAGGTTGGCGCTACCTACAACGTGAAGTGGGCTTTGACCGCCAATGACAAGACTTATACATACAACATCGCTGTGACGTTCATTCCTCAGCAGGCGATTGAGCGGGAGATTGCAGAGAAGGTAATTACCGCATCTGTGACATACGATAGCAGTGAAGCAAGTTATGTGGAGAAAACTGTCACACTCTCTGACGAGGACGTGCAGGCTATCCTCAGCGAACTGGGTCTCACTTCTATCGATGATGCCCAAGTATACGGCTACAACCCAACGACCAAGGAGTTGATCAGCTCATACGCAAGCTATGATGGCTGGCGTAATGCCAACGGCGATTTTGAAAGCTGGACAGGCAACGCTACAGTTCCTGCTTGTGTGAAGTACACTGATGGTAAGAACTACCTCTGCTACAACATCAATGGTTGTGACGCACAAACTGTCAAGACTTATTGGGCTATCGCTAACGACACGAAGGCTGTGCTGGTAGAGATCTCCTTCACTTACACCAGTGCTACAGAACCAGAACCTGTTGATCCAGACCTCATCGAGATTGCACAGAGCCAAGGTCGTGAATATGATGACTTCGCTCGTGCAGAACTGGTTGAAGG
>JBGUMY010000151.1:0-4352 GCA_045117095.1 Bacteroidaceae bacterium
CCGTAGGACGTTTGCCATACATTCCCTCCACCACAGCGGCGAGGTTGGCCTTGTCCACAGTCACCAGCTCGTCCTCTTCCGAAAACTCCAACGGACTGACCGTTTCGGCTGCTTCATCCAGCACATCGACCGAGAGGGATTCATACTCATACCCCTCTGGCAGACCGAGCGTGTAAGTGAACAGCGGTATCACATCGTCAGCAGTGGCGATGTCGATGTCATCGGCTGCAGTAGCCGCAAACTGCACAGACAGAGATTCTTCTTGTGCATTGCTCTGTGGCGAAGCCCAATTGTCGAAGTCCTCGCTACAAGAAGTTGCCAAAGCAAGAATGGCACCACAATATACTAATTTCTTAAACATAATCTTTGCGTTTTTAGTTTTTAAGTTCTTGAAATCATTCAGCGCATCAGCTGATTACTTTCTCACGAAGCGGAAGATGCCCATGAGGTCATTGAAGAAGATGTCGTAGGTGCCTCCCTCAGCGATGTAGAGGTTAGGACCATTGCCAACACCCTTGCCATAATAACCATAGGAGAGCGTGGAGAACGAGCCTCCCCAGTTGAAGTCCCAAGAACCTGACTGCTTGAACTTCACCTCAGCGCCAGCCTCAAGGTCGAGCGTGAGATACCAGTCATGATTCTCACAAGCTGTGGTGACAGGCGTCATCTCTGTATCGCTCCAACCATTGAAGCTGCCAGACAGGGCGATGCCGTCGAACACACGCACCGTGCCGTCATATTCTGTGATGACAGGCTCGTTCGTCTTCGTGTTGAGCACAATCTTGTAGCAGCCATCAGCAGGCACAGTGATGTTGCCCGAACCACCATCGTTCAGCACATACTCACCAAAGCCAGCACCCTGACCAATCTGCACAGCCCAGTTGTCATCGGGCGAACCACGGAACTTGAAGCCGTTCGACATGAGATAGCCAGCCCAAACGATTTCGCCAGAACCCGACACCTCGTCGTACGTGTTGTCTGGATCCAGATAGAGCGGCATGCAGCCCATCGGAACCGTCGAAGACCAACTGCCATCGCCAATGCAAGAACCCGTAAGATACCACAGGATGGGGTCAGCAGCCACGAGGGCACGGAAGTAAGGAGCCACATTGAGCTTGACCACATTTGAGTAAATCACGTCGGTCGAGTAAGTCTGAGCCGTCACACGCACAAAGACTTCCTGCACGGAGGGCACCTGTTCCTCCTTCGTCACATTGAGCATGTGCATCAGGTTGCGGTTCAGGTCTTCCGCACTGATGCCCCCACGGCACGACGTCAGGGGTTCATCCTCCTGCACATAGTTTTTCGTCACATTCCCCTCCTCATCCGTCTCAGACGAGAACGTTTCGTCGGTCGAGTACTGGATGTAGTAAGTGGTAGCCAAAGGCATACCTCCATAATTGGGTTGCGACCATGTGAGCTCAATCGGGTCGCTTGTTGCTGCCAAATCTATCGCCAACTCCGACGTGGCAGGCGTGTTGAGCGTGAAGGAGGTTGGCTGATGCAGTTTGGGGTTGGAGTCATTGTCATCCGAACAACCAGTCACGGCGACCATTCCAAGACCCACCAGCATAGGTGTCAATATATTTGTAAGTTTCATAATCGTTATGTTTTAGTTAGGTTAATATCCTGGGTTCTGATGACCTTGCAAGTTCGGATTCGCATCGAGGTCGGTCGTTGGAATGCCGAACACATTGAAGTTGGACGAGAATGAACCACCTGTTGGGATGCCGTTCATGAACTCCCACAGATACTCCGACTGTCCGCCAAAACGTCCGAAGCGCACCAAGTCCATGCGGCGGCGACCCTCGAACCAGAACTCACGTGCCCACTCGTCCAGCACATCGTCCAGCGTATAAGACGACTCCTGCGTGGCATTGGCACGCTTGCGCACCTCGTTGATGTAGCCATTGGCGGTAGAGTTCTGACCATTCTTGCGGATGGAAGCCTCTGCGTACGTCAGGTAAGCCTCAGCCACACGCAACAGCGGCAGGTCAGTGTCCACAAAGTTGACCGCACTGGCTGCCTGACCATCCGAACGCACATTGCGGAACTTCACACAACTGAATCCTTCGTCCGAAGCCTCTGTCGTGATGTACTGGCTATAGCCCTTGCCAAAGAACAGCGCACGGTCATCTTTCGCCACACGAATCATCTCGGCGAGGTCGTCCGTCTGAGGTGCAGCGGCAGAACCGAAGAACTTCTCCACCAGCTTGCCCTTCACACGCGCACACTTACCCCAACTGTTGTTCGTGCCAGAAGGAATCTTTGCACTTTCCGTCTCACCATAGTTCGAGAACACCAAGAAGTTCATGGCATCATAGCTCTGGGTCAACAGACCATCCAACAGCACAGGCATCACAGCCTCATACTGCGCACCGTTCACGTTGTTGTCAGCCAAGAAGAGCATCTGATAAGCCGAGAACCCATTCTTGCCCGTCGTGTTCAAGTGATAGTACGGACTCTTAATCACCTTCTCCGCATACGTCATCGCATCGTCCCAATGTGCCGTACCCGTATAGACCTGCGCATTCAGGTAGAGACGAGCCAACAGCAGATAGGCAGCCGCCTTGTCCACACGGCCATAGGTGTTCTTACCTTCCTCAGCCAAATCATCCACACAAGCCTTCAGTTCCGACTCACAGAACGCAAACAACTGAGCACGTGTGTTGTAGGGCGCATATTCCGACGAAATCTGCGTGGACAATGGGCCTGCCCCATACATGTCCATCACATACATATAGTTCATCGCACGGATGAGCCGCACCTCTGCACACTTCTGCGCATCACCCACCAAGTCGAGATAAGCGTTACACAGTGTGATGGTGAAGTACAGACGGTAATACAACGCATACGAGAACTGGTTGCTGGCAGAGAAAGTATGGTGCAGCAGTTCAGGCACACCTGGGTCAGACCACACCCAACCAGCCTCATCCGACGAGAACTCGTTCAGCGACCAAGCCATGCGGTAGAAGCCCGACATGCCCTCGTTCTCGAATATCTCCTTCGGGATGTCACCTTTACCAGCACCTCCCTGCTGTCCTGTCAGCGAGAAACTTGCATACACCTTGTTGAACAGCGCATCAGGATCCAGCGCCTGTTCCTGCTGCGGATTGATTGGCGTCACGTCCAGATCCTTCGTACACGAAGTGGTCATGCCACCCACAGCCATCGTCGCGACCGCAGTCGCCAATATTGTCTTTCTAATATTCAGTTTCATGATTGTTCGTTTTTTAGAAGTTAAGACTTACACCGAGAATACCTGTGAAAGGACGTGGATAGATGGCGCTATCATAACCGCCGAACACCTCTGGGTCGATGCCCTTATACTTGGTGATGGTGAACACGTTCTGCACTGTGGCATACACACGGCCATTGATGCCCATCTTGCCGATGCGGTCGAACGAATAGCCCAACGTGATATTGTCGCACTTCAGGAACGAAGCGTTCTGGATGAAGTAGTCCGACTGCGAATCAATATTGCTCATATACTGCCAATTCTTCGGCAACTGATACTTCACCACGTTGTGCCACGTGTCGTTGCTATACACGTAGGAAGGAGACACATTGGCACGGTCGTTCGCCTCCATCGAGTTATACATATAGTTGTTCAGGCTGGCACGGAGCGAGAAACTGAAATCCCACTTCTTCCAGATGAGCTTCGACGAGAATCCCATCACCACGTCAGCATCAGCCTTCTTGTAGAAATACTTATCCTGCTCATTCAGCACACCATCGCCGTTGCGATCCACAAACTCACCCTCGATGGGCAAGCCTGCCTCGTCATACACCTGCTGATACACATAGAACGCACTGGCTGCCTGTCCTTCGGCGTAGGCCTTCACTGCACCGGCACCACCGCCACCCACAGCAGCGTAAGCATTGCCGATAGGTTTGCCATCCGTCGAAACGAGGTGGTCAATCTTGTTCTTGTTCCACGTCAGGTTGTAACCCACTTCCCAACGCCAATCCTTCATCTGGATGGGACGGTACGTCAACTGCACCTCCACACCGGTGTTATGCAGCGAACCGATATTACCCATCACACGGGTGGCGAAGTTCACACCAGCCGCCAACGGAATGGTGTTCAGCAAGTCTTTCGTCTTGCGGTAGTAGTAGTCCACACTACCCGTGAAGCGATTGTTCGCAAATCCGAAGTCCAGACCCACATTCAGCGTCGTGGTCTTCTCCCACTTCAGGTCGGGGTTGTACGCCTCAGGACGGTAAGTGACACCCGTACCCGTCACAGGATAGTAGGCACCCATACCGCTCACCGTATAGACAGGCAGATAGGCATAGTCGCCGATATTTCCTTCCTGCTGACCCGTGATACCCCAGCCAAAACGGAGCTT
>JBGUMY010000152.1:0-6458 GCA_045117095.1 Bacteroidaceae bacterium
TGCAGCAGGAAAAGCCGGAAGATTTCGTCATCGCCACAGGTATGCAACACTCCGTCCGCGAGTTCTGCTACCACGCCTTTAAGCGTATCGGTATCGAATTGGAGTTTGTGGGTGAAGGTGAGAATGAGAAGGGCATCATTAAGAGCCTCGATTCCCAATTGTCAACTGGCAACTGTCAACTATCAACTGGCGATGTTCTCATTGAGGTCAGCCCTGACTTCTACCGTCCCACAGATGTGGTCAACCTCTGGGGAGACCCCACCAAGGCGAAGGCCAAGTTAGGTTGGAATCCCAACAAGACCTCCTTCGAGGAATTGGTCAACATCATGGTCGATTCAGATATGGCAAAAGTGGCTTCTGAAGGTGCAGCTGAGAAAGTGCGCACCAATCTCGCCGAATATCTTGAAAAGGGTATTGTGAAATAATGATTATTAAATATGGAAGGATATAAGTACCATATCTTCTCACCCTATCGAGTTTGTCCATTAGGAGCGCATGTTGACCATCAGCATGGGCTTGTGACAGGCTTTGCGATAGACAAAGGTGTTGATTTGTGGTTTAATGTTGCGCCTGATAGTCATGTACATTTGGAGTCAAAAACCTTTGAAGGTATTGTAGACTTCGATTTGGACAAGCCATCGCAAGTGAAAGAACACCATTGGGGTGACTATGCTCGTGGTGCCAAGTTTGCGCTGAAAAAGCGTTTTGAACTAACAAAGGGTATCACGGGTGTGCTACAAGGTAGTTTGCCTGTAGGTGGTCTGTCAAGCAGTGCAGCTGTGCTGATTGCCTATGTGATGGCCTTTGCAAAGGCAAACAATATTACATTAAAACCATTTGAGGTGGTAAAGATTGCCTCAGAGGCTGAGCGTGAATACATCGGATTGAACAATGGTTTGCTGGATCAGGCATGTATCGCTTTGGGCAAGAAGGATGGATTGTTGTTTCTGGATTGTGACTCAGATGAGTGGCGTATTATCAAGCGTAATCCCGATATGCCAGATTTTGAAATCGGCATCTTCTTCAGTGGTTTGACGCGTTCTCTTGTCAACTCTGATTATAACCTTCGTGTGTATGAGTGCAAAACAGCTGCATGGAATATGTTGGCATATACGGAACAGCCACTGAAAACATTTGACAAAACTTTCCTGAGGGATATCCCTAAATCCACATTTGAGAAGACCCGCATTGCTATGCCTGCTCGCTTTGCGCGTCGTGCAGAGCATTTCTACTCAGAATACCGCAGAGTAAGACAAGGTGTGACAGCATGGGAAACGGGTAACATGAAACTTTTTGGTAAGTTGTCCTTTGATTCTTGCGAGTCAAGCATTCACAACTATGAGTGTGGAAGCCCAGAACTGATTGCAATTTATGAGATTATGCATAATCTGCCAGGTGTTTATGGAGGCCGATTCTCTGGTGCCGGATTCAAAGGGGCTTGTATCGCATTGGTAAACCCTGATTACAAGGAGGCCATTGAAAAAGAATTGACGCAAAAGTATCTGGAGCAATTCCCTGAATATGAGAAAACATTCCAAGTATTCTGGGTTAAGCCTGACGACGGAGCGAGATTTGTAGAATAAAATCCAATTTGAGAAATGAAAAATGTAGTAATCGCCGCAGGTTATGCCACTAGATTAGGAGAGTTGACCAAGAACTTTCCAAAACCGTTGTTGAAGATTGGTGACAACACCATCCTTGGGAGAATGTTGGACGATATAGACCTGATTCCTGAGATTGATGAGCATATCATCATCACAAACCATAAGTTTGCTGGCATCTTTGAGGAGTGGGCAAAACAAATACATTATAGTAAGCCCATTACCATTGTGGATGACGGTACAGAGACCAACGACACACGATTAGGTGCTGTATGTGACTTACTGTTTGCTATGGAAAAACTTCATATCGATGATGACTTGTTGGTGGTAGCAGCAGACAACTTGCTGTTTTTCTCGTTCAAGGAGTTTGTGGATTTTGCCAAAGAAAAGCAAACAAGTTGCATCATGTGTCATGAACAGCCAAGCATGGAAAAACTCCAGCGTACAGGTGTGGTGGAATTGGATGAACAAATGAAAGTGTTGGGTATGGAGGAGAAACCCCAAGTTCCTAAGAGCCATTGGGCAGTGCCGCCATTCTACATCTACCTGAAGAAGGATCTGGATTTGGTGCGTCATTCGGTGGAGAATGGCTGTGGGAAAGATGCCCCTGGCAATCTTGCACATTATATGGTAGAACATACCCCAATACATGCATGGCCCATGAGTGCAGGACGTTTTGACATTGGCAGTCTCGATACATATTATGAAGCAGTAGAAAAATACGGAAAGTAGTTTTGAAAGATTGTATAGATATGGACAAGATTAATTTAGACAATAAAGTGATTTTTGTGACGGGTTCGGCTGGTTTTATCGGTTCGAATTTGGTGAAGCGACTTTTCAAGGATGTGAAGGGAGCCACGATTATTGGTATTGACAATATGAATGACTACTATGATGTGGCACTAAAGGACTTCCGATTGAACGAGTTGAACACAAATGTGCCTGAGGGTACGACATGGAAGTTTGTGAAGGGTGACATTGCTGATAAGGCCACCATCGATGGTATCTTTGAAGAGTACAAGCCACAAGTGGTAGTAAATCTTGCGGCTCAGGCCGGTGTACGTTATTCCATCACCAATCCAGATGCCTATATCCAATCGAACCTTATCGGTTTCTACAATATTTTGGAGGCTTGCAGAAATTGGCCTGTGGAGCACTTGGTTTATGCTTCCTCTTCAAGTGTGTATGGAAGCAACAAGAAGGTGCCTTATTCAACAGATGACAAGGTGGACAACCCTGTTTCGCTTTATGCCGCCACGAAAAAATCGAACGAACTGATGGCACACGCCTACTCGAAATTGTACAATATTCCTTCTACAGGTCTTCGCTTTTTTACTGTCTATGGTCCTGCTGGACGTCCAGACATGGCTTACTTCGGTTTCACCAACAAGTTGCGCAAGGGTGATACCATCCAGATTTTCAATTATGGTAACTGCATGCGTGACTTCACCTATGTGGATGACATTGTGGAGGGTGTGGTACGCATCATGCAGGGAGCACCTGAGAAGAAGCAGGGTGAAGATGGATTACCACTGCCCCCCTACGCAGTATATAATATAGGTAATAATCAGCCCGAGAACCTGTTAAACTTCGTGGATATTCTGCAACAGGAACTGATTCGTGCCAAAGTCCTCCCTGAGGATTACGACTTCGATGCTCACAAGCAACTCGTTCCCATGCAGCCAGGCGATGTGCCCACGACCTATGCTGATACGTCCGCTTTGGAACGAGATTATGGCTTTAAGCCATCAACTTCTCTCCGCACAGGCCTTCGTGCTTTCGCAGAGTGGTACAAAGCATTTTATGGATAACTTGCAGACAAGAACCAACCTTCGGGTTGGTTTTTTTAATTTCTATGGCTGTTAAGCAAAAAAATCTCAGAAAAAATTGGTGGGTTGGAGAATAATTTCTACCTTTGCGAAACGTATTAAAATTATACAACAATGAAAAATTATACATCATTATTAGTTTTGGGTGTCATAGTAGCACTCTCCTCCTGCGAGAAGGTCGTATTGGAAAACGAGGAATACACTGAGGATGCGGATGGAACGGCAAAATTGACCATTTCAACGCGTATTGGTGGTGGAGAAGAAAATACAGTAGCACATGGACGTATTTATATATTCAATCAAGCAGGGACATGTGTGCAAATGCTTTCGACAGACGAAGAAAGCAACAGCGCTGTGGCCCATCTTGCAGCAGGCAGCTATTCGCTCTATGCTGTAGGTGTTGATGATTTGACACGTTTTGTATTGCCAACGAAGGAAAATGCCACAACCACCAGTACAATTACTCGAGCAGAAGGGAAGGTGATGGATGACCTCTTGATGAAAAAAGCCGATGTGGTGTTGGAAGATGGAGTGGATCAGAATGTGACAATAGCATTGGAGCATAAGGTGCTTTCACTCAGCGAGGTGGAAATTAAGAAAGTGCCCACAAATGTGACAAAGGTAGAAGTGACCCTTTTGCCGCTTTATAGTTCCATTTGTTTAGATGGTACTTATCCTGATACCCCTACAGAAAATTATAAGATCGCGTTAACCCAACAATCCGACGGAAAAACGTGGAAGGCGCAACCTAACCAGATGTTGTTCCCTTCTAAAGGCACACCCACCATTAACATTTCCTTCACTACGGCTGAGGGAACACGTAGTTACTCCTACACGGCTTCGGAAACCCTGCCAGCCAATCACCACTTGACAATCAGTGGTACCTATACAGCTGCACAAGGTGTCAACCTTACAGGTATTTTGACCACAGCGGATTGGGGTGAAGACATTACTATCACATTTGATTTTGACGATAATAACAGCGTTGCTTCTGCGCCTGTAGCTGGTCAGAAATATAATGACTATAATGTAGTTTCTGTCGATGAAGAGCATCGTACCGCCGTACTATTAGCAAAATCTGTCATTAGCTATGTAGAGCCAGCAGACGGTTCCAGTAATGAAGTATGGGAACAGGCGTTGGTTACAGCGATGTCAGAATTGGCAAAACCTACTGGAGTTACCAATAATTGGAGAATTCCTACCCGAGCTGAAATCAATACCATTCTTCAGAACTCAAATTGGGCGTATTTGGATACCAATAGTTATACAAGTGCCCTCTTTTCTCTATACAACGACAACGTCTATTACTCATTCGCTCATTTTGAGAATGAAGAATATAATCTTACTCATGGAGAGGATTTCGATAATTATCCTCACCCTATCTACTTCTGGCCAGTCATCAATATCAGTTATTAGTTTATGAGACTGAGTCGAGTTTTGTTATGGACGCTCCTTCCCTTGCTGCTAATAGCTTGTGAGAAGTTGGTATTGCCCGAAGAGGAAGTAAAAGAAGCCTATTCTTTGGACAATCTAACGCTGCGTGTTTCCCAATTGGAACAGACACCTTTCAACATTTCCACACGAAGTGCTGTGGAAGATGTCTGCACACGTTTGAATTTTGCCATCTATGATACTGAGGGCAAACGTGTAAAGCAGGTAAATCAGAAATTGGGCGATGATGATTTTGGTACAGCCAGTTTCCAACTGCCAGAAGGCACCTATCAGTTAGTGGTTGTTGCTCATAGCAGTAATGGTAATCCGACGATGACAGATCCTTTGAAGATTCAGTTCTCGAATATCACAGAAAGTGGCAATGGTACAGGCTATACCGATACATTCCTATACAATACCACTATTACAATCGGTTCAGACCCTCAAACGTTGAACTTAACCCTTCATCGCATTGTGGCGCTTTGTCGATTTGTGATTGAAGACGCCATTCCTGCAGATGTGGCACAAATACGTTTTCAATACAAAGGTGGCAGCGGGCATTTCGATGCCAACACAGGTTTAGGAGTAACGAAATCCACACAAACCATTTTCTTTCCCATCGAAGGTCGCACACAGACACAATATGATCTCTACACCTTCCTGCACGATACAGAAGGTACTATCCACCTGTTGGTTTCAGCCTATGATGCGTCTAAAAATTTGCTGTACGAACGGGAATTTGACATCCCCTTGCAGCAGAATCACATCACATGGTTCTCAGGAACATTCTTCACAGGCAAATCGTCCTCATCTTCTCAAGGTCTAACGACCACCCTCTCTATTGATGACGCATGGAAAGGAGAAATGCGCATGACTTATTGATCAAGAATATTTTGCAACTTATATGGGAACGACAAGTTCCCCCATTAAATAAAAAACATGGAACAGGCACTTTACATTTACAACACCCTGAATAGAAAGAAAGAGGTGTTCCGCCCACTACATGCGCCACACGTGGGCATGTACGTCTGCGGACCTACAGTATATGGTGACGCCCATCTTGGACATGCACGTCCAGCCATCACATTCGACATCGTTTTCCGTTTTCTTCAGCACATCGGTTACAAGGTGCGCTATGTGAGGAATATCACCGATGTGGGGCACTTGGAGCATGATGCTGATGAAGGCGAAGATAAGATTGCCAAGAAGGCACGCTTGGAGCAGTTGGAGCCCATGGAAGTGGCTCAGTACTATACCAATCGCTACCATGCGGCAATGGAAGCGCTCAACTGCCTTCCACCCAGCATCGAGCCTCATGCCACAGGCCACATCATTGAGCAACAGCAACTCGTGCAGCAGATTCTCAATAATGGGTTTGCTTATGAGAGCAATGGCTCCATCTATTTCGATGTGGAGAAATATAATAAGGTACATAAATATGGTATCCTCTCAGGACGCAGTCTTGAGAATGTGAAAGATGCCAGTCGTGACCTGGCAGGAGTGGGTGAAAAGAAAAACCAAGCAGACTTCGCCCTTTGGAAAGCAGCTCAACCAGAACACATCATGCGTTGGCCATCTCCTTGGAGCGATGGGTTCC
>JBGUMY010000153.1:0-3637 GCA_045117095.1 Bacteroidaceae bacterium
ATGAACGCTGCCATCCGTCTGTATTCTGACGCAGCTAATGCCAAGACGAAGATGGAGAATGGTTTCGACCTGACCGACTACGACAACCGCTGTCTCGACTTTGCAAAGGAATATGCAGGCAAACTGCTTGCCATCGACGTCAACCTCGATACAACTGAAATGCTGGATGTTACGTGGTCTCTCTTTAGGAAATATTTCAAAATTGAAGAGGTCAACATCAAGAAAGAATTCACCGATGTGTACTGGAATTAGGAATGAGAAATTAAGAATGAGGAATTGAATGTAATGCAAACTCAAAGCAGGTGTCAATTCCTAATTCCTAATTAAAATTTCAATTATGATAAAGTTTCAATATAACAAGACATCGCTTCAGCAGATTGAGAAGAACCTGAAGATGCGACAACGTACCTTGCCTATCATCAAGAACAAGGAGACGGCGTTGCGTTTAGAGGTGAAGCGCAGCAAGGAAGAAGCGGAGGACTTGGAGAAGAAACTGCAACAGCAGATTGGCGGCTACGAGTCGATGTATGCCCTGTGGGGTGAGTTCGACGCATCGCTGGTCAGTCTGAAAGATGTGCAACTCGATGTGAAGAAGGTGGCAGGCGTGCGTGTGCCTGTGCTGACCAACATTGAGTTGGATGTGAAGCCCTTCGGACTCTTCTCGGCTCCGAAATGGTACTTCGACGGCATCAATCTGTTGCAGGGATTGGCCAAGACCGCTGTGGAACGTGAGTTTGTGCTTGCCAAGTTGGGACTTCTCGACCATGCACGTCGCAAGACTACGCAGAAGGTGAACCTCTTTGAGAAAGTCCAGATACCGGGCTATCAGGAGGCGATTCGCAAGATTAAGCGATTCATGGAAGATGAGGAGAACCTCTCCAAGTCTTCGCAGAAGATCCTGAAGTCTCTGCAAGAAGCGAGAAAGAAAAAGGATGAGCAGGATGTCTCTCTCGAAGGAAAGGAGGATGTGGCCGTATGATACAAGACATGAAGAAACTCACGTTCCTCATCACTAATGGGGAATATGACAAGTTCATTGCCGACATCCGTGAGTTGGGTGTCATCCATGTGGAGGAACTGCAGCAGGGAGCCACAAGTGACGAACTGCAAGCGGCGCTTGACTTGGCGGTGCGTTATAAGGATGCTCTCAAGGCGTTGGACTATGCGGCAGACTCTTACGAATCGGGTACCACCTACACACCTCAGCCAGCCGATGCCTCTAAGGGTCTGGCGCTGATTGACACGGTGGAACGTCTGCTTCAAGAAGAAAATAGTGTAAAGCACAGTATTGATGCTGCTGAAGATGCCATCCAGCAACTCGAACCTTTTGGTGAGTTCAGCTGGGACAGCATCCGTCAGTTGGAGAAGTCGGGCTACAAACCTTACTTCTATGCCGTCAGCACCAAGATGTACAAGGCGGAGTGGGGCGAGAAGTACTTTGCGACTGCTGTCAACGAAATCAACAAGAAAACCTATTTCGTGGCCTTCTCCAATGAGGATCAAGAGCCTGACATCACGGCAGAACGTCTGTTCCTGCCCGAAGAGTCGCTCTCTGTTTATCAGGAGAAGCTCAAGACGCTGAGTGAACAGTTGGCCAGCATCCACGAGCAGATGTTGCAAGTGAATGCGGTTGACCGTGCTTCCATCGAGGCTGGACAGATAGCCAATGAAAACGACATCCAACTTTCGAAGGTGCATCTCAGCAATGAGAACCTTGTCGATGGTGCTGTGAAGTTGATGATTGGCTGGACGCTCAAGGATAAGGCGGATAGGGTGGTGGAATACCTCGAAAAAGAACGTATCTTCTACGAAATGGAAGACCCTGCGTTTGAGGATAATGTGCCCATCCAAATCAAGAACGACAAGTTCTCGTCGCTTTTTGAACCCATTCTGCGCATGTATTCGTTGCCGAACTATCACGACATCGACCCGCTACCGTTCTTCGCCCCCTTCTTCATGCTTTTCTTCGGATTGTGCATGGGCGATATGGGCTACGGCCTGCTCATCTTGGCAGCAAGCCTCGCTATTATCTTTGCCAAGCCTAAGATTGCTGCATACGGCAAACTCGGTGCTTTGCTGGGTGGTATGACTTGCATCTGCGGTTTTGTTACTGGCACGTTCTTTGGTATCGACTTGGCTTCTGTCGATTGGGAGTTCATCAAGCCCATGCAGCCTTATTTCATCAACGATTCGATGAAGGAGAGTTTCTTTGGCTACTCGCCCATGATGGTCATCTCAGTCATCATCGGTCTCATTCAAGTGTTGCTCGGCATGACGCTGGCAGGATGCAAGGCCGTGAAGAACTATGGTTTCGTCTATGGCGTGGGCAAGTTCTCCTGGGTAGTGGCGCTACTTAGTGCAACGATTCTGCTCGGTTTGCCACTCTTCGGCGCAGAACTCTCTCAGCCTGTGCAATATGTGCTCTACGCACTTATCGCCTTGTCTGCCCTCGGCATCTTCTTCCTCAACAATCCGAATGCCTACAAGAAGGATTCTGCACTTGGCAAGGCGCTTGGTGTGGGAAGCAATTTGGGTGGTGGCATCTGGGCAACCTACGGCATGTCCACAGGTCTGTTGGGTGACCTCCTGAGTTACATCCGACTCTTTGCTCTCGGTTTGACGGGTGGTGTGCTGGGTTCGGTGTTCAACCAGTTGGCCATGGAGATGAGTCCCGATGTGCCTGTGGTGCATGAACTGGTGATGATTATCATTCTGCTCTTCGGTCACGGCATCAACTTCGGTCTCTGTATGATTTCATCCTTCGTGCATCCTATGCGACTCACTTTCGTAGAGTACTTCAAGAATGCCAATTTCGAAGGCAATGGAAAAGAATACAAGCCCTTTCGGGTGAAAGTTTAATACATTATTAATTTATAAACATCGGGTTCTCCGTGTCATAAACCCTTCTCATGGGCGACAGAGTTAACCCATAAAACATCTAAATTATGTCTCCTGTACTTTTAGCGTACATCGGTGTAGCCCTCGCAGTAGGACTCTCCGGCATCGGTTCCGCCTATGGCGTGACCATCTGTGGTAACGCCGCTATCGGCGCATTCAAGAAGAACCCATCAGCCAGCGGTTCCTATATCGGTCTCGCAGCCCTCCCATCTTCACAGGGTTTGTATGGCTTCGTGGGCTTCTTCATTCTCAATCCTCTCGTGACTGCTGATATCAGCATGTTTGCTGCTTGTGCCGTTTTAGGTGCAGGTCTCGCACTTGGTGCTGTGGCTCTCTTCTCTGCCATTCGTCAGGCAAAGGTTTGTGCTAATGGTATCTCTGCCATCGGTGGTGGTCACAATGCTTTCGGTACCACAATGGTGCTCGCTGTGTTCCCTGAGCTTTACGCCATCCTTGGCTTGCTCGTGCTTATCCTCATTGCAGGTTCCATCACAGCATAAGCATAGACAGAACAATAAGCATAAGAGAGGGCGGCATCTACAGTTCAGATGTCGCCCTCTTTTAATTTCACTTATTAGAAGAAATGCCTTCTTTCTTCCTCTGTCATTTCGCGTTTAGGTTGCAGCGCTTTCAGATACTGATAGACCTCATAGATGTTCTTACCACCCCAGTCGGTTGGAGGATAACTATTGCATGAGAATGAAGCATCAGAGAACTTGACGCTGACAGAACTGGTTGG
>JBGUMY010000154.1:0-6050 GCA_045117095.1 Bacteroidaceae bacterium
GTTTCGACGGTCTTGGAGCCCTCCTTTGCGCCAGTTTTGTGCCCAGAAGATGGTACTGGGTACGGCTGCTTGGGCGGCGAGACCTGCTTGGGTAATTTGCTCAAGGCTCTTCCAACGAGAGGAGGCGAGGGTGGTGGCGAAGTAGGGAATGTCGAGCTGTTGGGCTTGGAGAGCTGTGGCGGTGAGACGGATGCGGAAGCATTGGAGACAGCGGGGACCTCGTTCGGGTTCGTGTTCCAAACCTTGAATCTGCTGGAGCCATTGTTCATGGTCATAGTCGCCGTCTATCCAACGGATGCCGAGGCTGTCGGCGTGGCGTTTGCTTTCGTTCTTGCGGATGTCGTATTCCTCGCGAGGGTAGATGTTGGGATTGAAATAGAAGATGGTGGGGTGGATGTCGTGCTGGAGCATCCACTCGACGATGGCGGAGGAACAGGGGGCGCAGCAGGCATGGAGCAGCACCTCGTGTAGTCCGTCAGGAATGATGATGTCGTTCTTCTTCTTCAAATGTTTTTTATCTTTTATTCTGTTGTTGGCTGAGTGTATATTTGACACGCATCCTCACGAAGGGTTTGACTTGGTCGTGCAACTTCATGTAGGTGTGGTTATGTCCGCTTTGGCGAAGGCGTCCGTAGAACGGTAAAGTCATGCCCAGACCGAGATTGAAGGAGATTTCGCGGCTGGCTTGTATGTTGGTGAAGAGCCCGAAACGTTCGGACACTTGGCTGATTTCGGCTTTCTCAGGCAGTCCTACGGTCTTGGGGCGAAGATAGATTTTGTTGGTCTCGATTTCCATACCCAGCGCATAGCGTAGGATGGGGGATGCCTGGTAGTAGAGGTAGTTGTTGGTCTCCATGCAGTTGATGCTCCATCGGTTGTTGAACTGATGGGTATAGATGAACATGGGGTAGAGCGGCCAAGAAACCGAGGTGCCGATAAGACAGATGGCACCGAGGCCGAGGAAGGTCTTTTGGTTGCGTGTGATGCTGAAGAATCCGCCAATCATGCTGGAGGCATCTTCGAAACCATATTGTGAGAGGTTGGCAGTCGCTATGGCCATGAGGGTGAAGGGTTTGCCCAGCCACAGGGTGTTGTAGTTGGCAGTGAGGCTGCCGCCATAGTGGTGGTGCTCGTTGGGCATGTGGAAAAGTGGGGCACCATCGGCATCGTTGGTGTCCAGTTCCTTATTGCTGAAGTGATAGAATGGGGAGATGGAGATGGCGTACCTCTGGTTGCCAAGCAGTTTCAGATTGGCTCTCACACGGGCATTCACGCCGTGTTGGAGTCGTCCTTCCTCCAGACGGTTTCCGTTGTTTCCTTTCCAATAATAGTCTGTGTTTGTGGCTCCATCGACATCTGCCATGATGCTGAATTTCTCGCGTGGGTCGTTCAGTTGGGCATGGGCGAGGAGGAGGCTTGTCATGCAGATAAGTGCTGCGAATAGTCTTGAATGTGTCATGTTTTGAATAAAAATACTTCTTTATAAACGTATCTGGAAAGGATTTATTGTGCATAAAAGTGGAAAAAGGCGTACCTTTGCAGAGATTTTGAAAGGTACAGGGAAATGAGACTCATTGCTTTTATCAAGAACTGGATGTTGCCGATTGCGATGGCTGTCGGTGCGGCGTCCTATTATGTATATGTGAACATTCCTGCGCTGGACGGGACGCATCAGGTGGTCAACAAGGCCATCAGTTATGTGCAGCCAGCCTTGCTCTTCTGCATGCTGTTTGTGAGTTTTTGTCGGATGGGCATCAAGGAGCTGAAGCCACGGGCATGGATGCTGGAGCTGTTGGCCATTCAGGTGGTGAGTTTCGTGGCGATGGGGATGTTGCTGGTGTGGATGCCTGATATGGGTGGTCGTGTGGTGATAGAGAGTGCGATGATATGCATGATTTGTCCGACGGCTACGGCTGCTGCGGTGGTGACGATGCGGTTGCATGGCAATGCGAATGTGGTGGTGAGTTACACGTGTCTCATCAACATGGCGGTGTCGTTGGTGGTGCCTGCGATGGTGCCGTTTCTGCATGAGAGCACGATGCCTGGCATGACCTTCGAGATTTCTTTCCTCTTGATTCTTGCGAAGGTGTTCCCCTTGTTGATTATGCCCTTGGTGGTGGCTTGGTTGGTGCGTCATCTGTTTCCAAGGTTCCATGCTTTCATCTTGCGTCAACCGAATTTGGCGTTCAACCTGTGGGCTGTGTCGTTATCGTTGGCCATCGGGGTGTCTGTGAAGGCGCTGTTTAATAGCGAGGAGAGCCTGTGGAACATGGTGGGCATTGCTGTGGTCTCGTTGGTGTGTTGCCTCTTGCAGTTCGGATTGGGACGTTTGATAGGACGGAAGCATGGGGAGCCTGTGGCTGGCACACAAGGCCTCGGGCAGAAGAACACGGTGTTTGCGATATGGATGGGATATACCTTCTTGAATCCCGTCACCGCCTTGGCAGGAGGATTCTATTCAGTTTGGCATAACTTGATGAACTCGTGGCAACTATGGAGAGTAAGAGAAGTTAAGAATTAAGAGTTATTCTCCCCAAAGCGGCACATCGAGTGGACGTGCGAGGAACAAATTCAGTTGATGGGAGAAGGTGGGGGAGAGTAGGGTCATTCGTCCTTTCCCTTGGACATACGGATTAATGAATCTCTTTTTCGAACGGATGACTTTCGCTGCAGGATGGGTGCTGTTGGTTTCAATGCAGTGGAGGGCTTGGTAGTGGTGCCAATCCCTTTTTGCTTCGGCATTCTGCTCCAAGAGTCCAATAACTTCCTGTTCTGTCTGATAGAGGTTTTCCTTGCTGAGTACCCCACGTGCAATGTGCCGCTTGAGCAATTCGGCGAGGGTCTGCATGGCGAAGCGATCCTCATCGGCTATATATATATAAGATGTGTGCAAGGCCGCCAAAGCAAATCCCTCTGCCACCTCATAGTGCTGGAACATCAGTTCGTCCATTCCCTCCTCGTTCCTCCCGACGATGAGGTCTTCATACCAGTCCTTGACCGATGCCTCGTCCGCGATGTGATAGTGGATGATGTTCGACATCGTATATTCCAGCCTGTCTGCCGACAATCTTGGCGAATCATTGTCAGCCACGGGGTACTGATGGTAGTCAGCGACATCCTCCAGACTCAGTCCGAAGTGTTCGAGCGCCGCCATGATTTCCTCGTCTTTCCGGATGATGTCCGCCGTGCCTCTTTCGGTCGATTCCTGCTTGATGTGGTCGTCATTGAGGAAGTCGATCACATGGGCGAAGGTCGGAGTGGCTATATCATGCAGGAGGGCGGCGATGGTCTGGCGCACATCCTCCGTGAAGTGCCAGACGATCAAGGCACATCCGACGCTGTGGGCATAGCGAGCATACTTCTTTAGTCCCTGAAACATCGGGAACGAGGTGTACTCACATCCGCAGTGCATGCCGACGTCCTTCAGACGCTGCATGGCAGGAGCTTCAGCCACCGTACTGATGCACTCAGGGATATTGGGATGGTATATCTTCCACATAAATCGCAAAAAAAGTGTGGCAAATTTACTTAAAATCCTCCACATATCAAGATTTTTTACTACTTTTGTGCCGATTATCGAACATAAATCTTTCAAAATGATTCAATCAGACATACACACGGACGCTCAGTTGATAGAGCTGATACACGAGATCGGTTTCTTGCCACTCCTCAACAGCGGCATTTCAGGTTTTTCTGCCGAGGAGATGGTGGACGAGGATTGCCGCTATGTCACCTTCGATGATGGCGGTTGGGATTGGCCGCTTTGGAAATGGAAAGGCACCATAGTCACAGAGGGAGGCTGCATGTATGGCAAGTTCTTCGACAAGAAGGCTGGTTTCATCAGCAAGGCATGGTGGCCCGACTTTTTCAACTATCGACGCAGCATCCACCCTGTGCCCGAACCCGACACCATTGAGGATACTATCCTCATCACCCTGCGCGAACATGGTAGCCTCATCACTCGTCAGCTCCGCAACCTTTGTGGATTCACTGGCAAAGGGATGCGCAGCAAGTTCGATGGTTATGTCACCCGGCTCCAGATGGGTTGCCATATCGTGACAGAGGACTTTATCTATCCACGTGACCGCCACAACCATGAGTATGGATGGGGATGGTCTCTGCTCACCACACCCGAGCAACTCTATGGTCGTGATGCCTGCCACTGTGACCGATCCCCCCAAGAATCCTACACCCGTCTCATAGACCATTTCCACACTATTTTGCCCAATGCCTCCAACCGGCAAATCAAACGATTGATAGGATAATTCTTGGGGAATTTGCCCCAAGCACCTTCGGGGGCTTGCCGTAACTAATCTCTTATACTGAACAGACGTTTTCCGACAAAGAAAGGAACCATACCCCCCCCATGTCGGTAGGTATGGTTCCTCTCAGTTCTAATCGATGTCACTCTATCATTTGAAAATGAGTTGGGCGAACTGATACAGGCTTCTACGCCAGGTCTGCCACTCATGGGCCGTCTCGGGCGACACATACGAATGAGCGTTCAAGCCCAGCTCCTTCAGTTTGGTAGCTGCATCGTCCACACCCATGTTCTCCTTGCCACCACAGCTCATGAAGAGCACCTTGTTGGTCTTCTTGAAGTCAGCAGCATCCGTCAGTTCGTCAGGGCTGATGGTACCACCACTGAAGATGCCCACGTAAGCAAACTTGGTTGGGTTGTTCAGCGTGATGCCGTGCGTCTGCATGCCGCCCATCGACAGACCAGCCATGGCACGATGCTCCGTGTCAGCAATGACTCTGTAGTTCTTCTCCACCATTGGAATGATGTCCTTCATCAGCACATCCTCGAAAGCACCACCGAACATTCTTGCCATGTTGGCGAAACCTGCGCCACCCATTCCACCTGGGCGCTGACCTGGACCTCCCTGTGGACGCTGACCGCCTTGAGGAGCACCTTGACCACCAGGACGCTGGCCGCCACCGAAGCCTCCTTGTGGACGCTGGCCGCCACCGAATCCGCCGAAGCCCTGCTCACCTGGACGGCGGGCATTCAGACCATTATCCATATAAATAATGAAGGGGACAGCCTTGCCGGCAGCAATCAAATTGTCCATGATGATGCCCGTCTTGCCCTGAGCCGACCAGCCCGTCTCGTTCTCACCCATGCCATGCTGCAGGTAGAGCACTGGGAATTTCTTGTTGGGGTTGGCGTAGTACTCAGCAGGCAGGTAGATGTAGCCGTGACGCATGCTCTCAGTCACCGTCGAGTAGTAATAAACTTCGTTCACCGAACCCTGAGGCACGTTCTTCACGGTGTAGAAATCCTCATCCTGAGCAGGGATGTCGATACCGCTTCCCCAACGGCTGGCACCATAGTAGTACTTGCTGCCTGGGTCTGGCACCGAAGCCCCGTCAATCTCCAGCTGATAGTAGTGGAAGCCCTCGTCCTGTGGAGCCGACTCGCCCGTCCACACGCCGTTGTCATCCTTCTTCATCTCATACTTCACGCCGCCGATGTCCAGCTTCACGCTGTTGGCCTGTGGCGCTGAAATCTGGGCACGCACCATGCGCTGTGAGTTCACCATTGGGTATTGCTTACCCTCCTGATTTGTGGTTGCAGGCTTGAAATCCTCAGTCACCTGGGCACCTGCTGTGGCAGCCATCCATGCAGTCGCTGCCAAGAATAGAAATCTTTTCGACCTGTACGATTGATTTTCCTCATGTCATGCGCATAGTCTGAATCGTATTTGTTTGTTCACAAGAAAGGAGTCCAACTCATTGTTACGGGAAGCAGCCGCGATGATGGCAAGCGCACCGCTCCCCTTGTCGGACCAAGACATGCCATTGTGCTTTTGCCTGGATGCGACCACAAGGTCATTTTCCTTTTCCACCCTGTTGCTGGATATCTTCAGCCCCAGCTCATGGCGCAGAGCATAGCAAGTGAGAACAGGTGATTTTCGGAGAATGTAATCTTTCAACTCATTTAGCTTCCTGTCATTCTTGATGCTTTTCTTCTTGATGCCATTCAGGAACTTTATGGCTTTGTCAGCTCTTCCTGTCCACAGTATGGAGGACAAAGTCCTTTTCAT
>JBGUMY010000155.1:0-4290 GCA_045117095.1 Bacteroidaceae bacterium
GTTTGCGAAGGGAGAGCGGAAAACGAGACTCGAACTCGCGACCCCAACCTTGGCAAGGTTGTGCTCTACCAACTGAGCTATTTCCGCAGTGTTTCCCTTAATTCGAGTGCAAAGGTACTGCTTTTTCTTGAACTAACAAAACATTTCAGCAAAAAAAATCCACGAAATGTTATTTTCTTTTCACCAGTTCCCCTTACACATTATTATATATATGGAATGTGGGGCAAATCCTTGCTTTTTTAGCGGATTCTGTCGAGCGAACGCACCAATGCTTCATCCTTGCGGATGCCTTGGATGGCCAAGCAATTGAGGATGATGCTCAGTACTGGAAATACTGAAATGATTTTGAGGTGAAACGTGGGCACAATGGATGCAGCGCCTTCTCCACACAACTGTTCGAGGTTGAGTTGATAGTAGTAGGCAAACAAGATGTAGGCTGCCACATAACCCACCAAGAGGATTGTGCTGAAGATGGTGAGCCTCAGTTGGCGCATACGTTTCCTGAAGAGCATGATGCTCATTACGGACAGGAACATCACCATAATGAGGAGCACACCCAAGCACCAAGGACCGCTGGTGGCGTCCAAAGACTTGAAGGCTCCTTCTGCTCCAAAGGTGAAGTTGCTGAAGTGCGCCACTACTGCATTTGCCACAGTCCATTCGCCGATGGTGGAGATGAGTCCCACGAACGAGAGGATGAGCACCAATGCCAGATAGACTGTTTGTATTCGCTGAATCATGATTTAGAGCCTTCTGTCAGCTTCCTTGGCAGGATTGCGGTAATAAACCTTGTCCTCAAGGAACTCTTGTGTAGCGATGAGGGTTGGCTTGGGAAGACGCTCATAGTAGCGAGAAATCTGAATCTGTTCCTCATTCTCGAACATCTCTTCGAGAGTGTCGGTGTGTGCACCAAACTCCACCAATTTCTTGCTGAGTTCGTCTTTCATTTCAGCGGCAATCTGGTTGGCGCGCTTGGCGATGATAGCTACGCTTTCATACACGTTGTTTGTGTCACGGCTCAAATCCATCAGGTTGCGTGTCACAGTATTGCAGGGTGCATTTGTTTTTTTGAAATCCATAATATGATATTTTTTCTTGATGTTGTTCGATGAATGATTTCTTAATCCTCGTCGCCCACAGGCTTCACCTTCGAGGTGGCATGGCGGAAGATTTGGTTGGCCTCCTTCATGTATTTGCTGTCAGGGAACTCGTTCCTGAAGCCATAATACTCGTCGATAGTCTGACGGTAGCGCTCATCTATTTTCGATTCCACGCTTCGCTGAGCCAATTGGTAGCGGCTGCGCAGGATGAGCATGTAGAGGTCTTCGCGAAGGCGAGTGTAAGGATATGTCTTCAAGGCGTTCTCTGCCGTGATGATGCAGGCTTCATAGTTGCTGCCTCCATAAAAGCAGTTTCCGACGTAACTGCCCAAGTCATAATAGAGCTTGGCGCTGTCGAATTCTTTCTTCACCAGTCGGTCTTGCAACTCATAAATCATGTCGTTCACCTCCTCACGCAGGTCGGAGTAGGGGTGATGGTCAAGGAAGTCCTGCAGCTGGTTTAGTGCCGTGTAGGTGGGCGATTGATCAAGACGTGGGTCTGGGCTTTGCATATACGAGGCCTTACCGCTGTAGAATCGTGCCTGCTCCGCATAGCGTCCCTTCGGATAGGATTTGGTGTAGCGGTCGAGGTACATCGAAGCGGTCTCGTAGTCACGAAGATTATAGTAGCACATGCTCAACATGAACATCGATTCCTCGCCACGGTCAGAACCTTTCAGGGGAAGAGTCAGCTCTTCCAGAAGTTGGTAAGCCCTTGTGTACTGTCCTGCTGTGTAGCACTCCTTGGCTACTTCATATTTGTAATCATAATCAGTTGTTTTCAACACCTTGTTGTATGAGTTGCATGCGCTCAACACAACAGCCGAAATCAACATGATTGACAAGATTTTTTTCATTCCGTTCATTATTTCAAGGCGCAAAGTTACGCTTTTTTTATCGAAGAAAGGACATCAATCCACGAATATTTAAGTTTTGTTCAGAAAAAACAGCTCCTTTTAGGGTTTATTACAGATAGAAGTCGTAATTTTGCAACACAAATGCACGATTTTCAGCATGGATTTCCAACTCATATCGCAGTTTCAACCCACGGGAGACCAGCCCCAAGCCATCGAACAGCTCACCCAAGGTGTGCTGGACGGAGTGCCTGCTCAGGTGCTCTTAGGCGTGACGGGTTCAGGCAAGACGTTCACAATGGCGAATGTCATTCAGAACGTGGGCAAGCCAACCCTCATCTTCAGCCACAACAAGACCTTGGCGCATCAGCTCTATACAGAGATGAAAGGGTTCTTTCCCCACAATGCCGTCGAATACTATGTGAGCTACTACGACTACTACCAGCCCGAGGCTTACATCCCTTCCACAGGCACCTATATCGAGAAGGATTTGGCCATCAACGAAGACCTCGACCGCCGTCGTTTGGCTGCCACGTCAGCCCTGCTTTCAGGTCGTAAGGATGTCATCATCGTCTCTTCCGTCTCGTGCATTTATGGTATGGGAGCACCCACCAGCTATGCCGAAAACATCCTCACCATTCAGGTCAATCAATCTCTGTCTATTGAGGTGCTTCGACGCAAGTTGGTCGATATGCTCTACGTCAATAATGACCTTGCTTCAGCCGAAGAATTGGAACGTGGACAATTTCGAGTGAAAGGAGAAACTGTCGATGTGTATCTTGCATATGATGAGAAGATTTTGAGAATTTGTTATTTCGATGATTCAATCGATGAAATCCAAGAGTTGGACATCCACACACTCTATCCCATCACCTCCTACGAAGAGTATAAAATCTATCCTGCCAACCTCTTCATGACAACAAAGGAGCAGACCTTGAAGGCTATCCACGACATAGAGGATGACCTTCACGAACGCATCCTATTTTATGAAGCACAGGGCGACATGGAGAAGGCGAAGCAGATAGAACTTCGTGTGACTAACGACCTCGAATGGATTCGAGAGACAGGACATTGCTCTGGCATCGAAAACTATTCTCGTTACTTTGATGGACGTGCCGCTGGAGAGCGTCCTTACTGCCTCTTGGACTTCTTTCCTGATGACTACCTGCTCATTGTCGATGAGAGTCACCAATCCATTCCGCAGGTGAAGGCGATGTGGGGAGGCGACCGTCATCGCAAGGAGAACCTTGTCGATTATGCCTTCCGATTGCCTGCAGCCTTAGACAACCGTCCCTTACGGCTTGAAGAGTTCGAGTCTCTGACTCCTCAAACCATCTATGTTTCCGCTACTCCTGCCGACTACGAGCTGGAACGAGCCGAGGGCGTGATTGTGGAGCAGTTGATTCGTCCTACAGGCTTGCTCGACCCACCCATCGAAGTGCGACCCAAACTCAATTTCATGGATGACCTCATCGAGGAAATTCATCAGCGTAATGAGGTAGGGGAGCGCACCCTCGTCATCACTTCCACCAAACGACAGGCAGAAGAGGTGTCCAACTTCTTCAATAGCGTGGGCATCAAAGCCAACTACATCCATTCCGATGTCGATACTTTCGATCGAGTTGATATCATCAACAACTTTCGTGCAGGCACCTACGACGTGCTTATTGGCATCAATCTTCTTCGTGAAGGTCTCGACATCCCAGAGGTTTCGCTCGTAGCCATCCTCGATGCTGATTATCAAGGTTTTCTGCGTGATCACCGTTCGCTTGTCCAAATCATCGGACGTGCTGCCCGCAATGTACATGGGCTTGCCATTATGTATGCCGAGACCATCACAGAGACCATGCAACGCACCATCGACGAGACCAACCGCCGCCGCAAGAAGCAGATGGCATATAACGAAGCACATGGCATCACACCCACGCAGATTCAGAAAGCGCAAATCGCCATCAACCAGCACAAGCCTATTGACTATCTCGGCACGGCCTACATCGAAGAGAACGCCTCCTTGGCTGCTGAGTCGGAGCCTGACACCATCTACAACGCCATGACGCCCGACGAGCTTCGCCGAGCCATTGATTATAACCGCAAGTTGATGAAGGAAGCCGCCAAACACATGGAGTTCCTGAAAGCCGAAGAATACAAGCAGGAAATCATCCGGTTGGAAGAATTATTGCATAAATCAGATTGACTGATGTTGCCTTTATACCGAACAGGCTTTTATAGCATCCACATGGAAAATGACAAAGTGACAATAAGGTTTTTGTCATTTTCCCAAAGCTCGTTTCAAATCACTTTTACCCCCTGCAACCGCCTGTAGCGCGTCCAGCACA
>JBGUMY010000156.1:0-9384 GCA_045117095.1 Bacteroidaceae bacterium
TTGCTGATCTTCTTGTCGTAGATGAGGATGAGTGGGTTTTCCATCTCACACTCCATCTTCTCGGTGTTAGTCACGAAATATGGAGAGAGGTAACCACGGTCGAACTGCATACCCTCAACCACACCAATCGTGGTTTCACGGCTCTTGGCCTCCTCGATAGTGATGACACCATCCTTAGAAACCTTCTTCATGGCATCAGCGATGAGTTTACCAATCTCGCCATCGTTGTTGGCTGATACGGTAGCCACCTGCTCAATCTTGTCGTAGTTGTCGCCAACCTGCTCGCTCTGGCTTTTGATGTGGTCAACCACCTTTGCCACAGCTTTGTCAATACCACGCTTCAGATCCATGGGGTTAGCACCAGCTGCCACGTTCTTCAAACCAGTAGCCACGATGCTCTGAGCCAGTACGGTAGCCGTTGTAGTACCATCACCAGCGTCATCGCCAGTCTTGGATGCCACACTCTTCACCAACTGAGCACCTGTGTTCTGGAAAGCGTCAGCCAGTTCAATCTCCTTGGCCACTGTCACGCCATCCTTGGTAATGTGAGGTGCACCAAACTTCTTTTCGAGAATCACGTTACGTCCCTTAGGACCCAATGTCACTTTTACTGCATTGGCCAGCTCGTCCACGCCCTTTTTCAGCTGTTCACGAGCCTCAATATTGAATTTAAGTTCTTTAGCCATAATAGTTTTGATGTTTTTAGGGGAGTTATGGAGTCGTCGCGAAGCGCTTTGCTCGCAAAGAATTTATGAGGGAGTTATGTTGGAATTATGGTGACATATGCTATTGACAATGAGCATCGTCCCTATAACTTCCCTTTAACTTCTTTTTAACTCCTTTATAACTTCTAATTAATAATTGATATTATTTAAGTATAGCGAGCACATCGCTCTGTCTCATCATCAGGTACTTCACACCCTCGTATTCGAGTTCGGTGCCTGAGTACTTGCCATAGAGAACCTGGTCGCCTACCTTGACCACCATTTCCTCGTCCTTTGTACCGTTGCCACAAGCAACAACTTCGCCCTGCAGGGGCTTTTCCTTTGCGGTGTCAGGAATGATGATTCCACCTACCGTCTTTTCTTCAGCAGGCTTTGGGAGCACCAGCACCCTGTCTGCCAATGGTTGAATGTTCATAGTTGTTTTGTTTTTATTGTTAGTTTATTAATGAATATATGGATTTCAAATTCCATCCAAACCCCTCTACAAAGAACATACCAACCGCCAAAACGGACTGACACAAGTGACAAACTGTCACAAATCGTGACAAATAGTAAATAAATAGTAAATAGTAAATGGTCAAATCGTAAATTATCCGTACCTTTGCACCCGTAAATAATAAGCAATGAAGAAAATACTATATGTTTTGGGCGTTGCCTTGCTGATGATCGGGTGTAAGGAGAAGCCTGTGGTGGATGCGAATTATGTGTCGCCAGCCCCTGAGTTTTGTGAGGATTCTGCCTATGCCTTTGTGGCAGAGCAATGTCAATTTGGACCTCGAACAATGAATTCAGAGGCTCATGAGGCTTGTGGAGACTATATTGCTGAGACCTTCAAGCGGTTGGGAGCAGTAGTCTATGACCAATATGCCGATGCCAAACTTTTCAATGGCACACCTGTGAAGATGAGGAATATTGTTGCCTCTTTCCATCCTGAAAGGGCTGAACGTATCTTAATAGCAGGTCATTGGGACAGCAGAGCGTGGGCTGACAATGACCCTAATGAAGCGAATCACAACACACCTATTGATGGTGCCAATGATGGTGCCAGCTCGGTGGGTGTGATGATGGAGATAGCCCGTCAGTTGCGGTTGGACAGCGATTCCAATAAGGTGAAGGTGGGTGTGGATTTGATTTGCTGGGACGCTGAGGACAGTGGTGAGTCAGGTGGTGGAAGTTCCAACAGTTGGTGTTTGGGCAGTCAGTATTGGTCTGGATTCCGTCATGTGAATGGCTATACGGCTCGTTATGGCATCAACCTCGACATGGTGGGAGGTCACAACACGATCTTCTACAGGGAGCAGTATTCGATGATGTATGCTCCATCGGTAGTGGATAAGGTATGGGCGGCTGCTCATCGCATTGGCTATGGCAAGTATTTCAGTTATGATGATGAGGGAGGTGCCATCACGGATGATCATCTGGAGGTGAACAGAGGAGGCATCCCCTGCATCGATGTGATTGGCTCTGACAAGGATAATGGTGGATTCCCCAGCACTTGGCATACGCTGAATGACAACATCAAGAACATCAGCAAGGAGACCTTGAAAGCTGTGGGACAGACCATGCTGGAGGTGATTTGGACGGAACAGAATTGAGGAGCAGAATTGAGGAGCAAGGGGCGAGGAGCAAGAGGTAAGTGATATTAGGGTTAAATTTTAGATTATGACAATAGAGGAAAGACAGCAGGAAGTCATTGAGGACTTTGAGGGTATCGATGACTGGATGGACAAATATCAGATGTTGATAGACTTGGGCAGTGAGCAGGAACCGCTGCCTGTGGAGTATAAGGTGGAGAGTAACTTGATAGATGGTTGTCAGAGCCGTGTGTGGTTGCAGGCTGACTTGACGCCAGAGGGGAAGATTCATTTCCAGGCAGAGAGTGATGCCTTGATTGTGAAGGGCATTGTAGCGCTGCTCATCAGGGTGTTGGACAATCAGACGCCTGATGACATTTTGGCGGCTGACCTCCATTTCATTGAGGACATCGGCTTGAAGGAGCACCTCTCTCCCACTCGCAGCAATGGCCTGTTGGCTATGATGAAGCAGATGAAACTCTATGCGATAGCGTTTAAGAATAAGAGATAAGGGGCAAGGAGCGAGGAGCAAGATATATGAAGGAATTTTATCAACAAATGGGCAAGTACTTTGCCCGTTACAAAGGATATATCGTCAGCACGTTTGGCATGAATGTGTTGGCTGCCTTGTTCAATGTCTTCTCTTTCTCCATCCTCATCCCCATCTTGCAGATTCTCTTCAGGGTAAACACGGAACGATATGAACTGATGGCTTGGACAGGCAACAGCATCGACGAGTGGGTGGATGTGGCAAAGAACAATGGCTACTACTACTCTCAGCAGTTGGTGGACACCCAAGGACCAGCCACCACATTGCTCATTCTGGGCATTCTCTTGGCCTCTCTCACGCTGTTGAAGACTGCTGCCTACTTTGGTGGTTCAGCCTGTCTGATGCCCTTGCGTACAGGCATCATCCGTGACATCCGAGTGGATATCTACAAGAAGATACTCTCCTTGCCGCTTTCCTTCTTCTCTGAGGAAAGGAAGGGTGACATTCTGGCTCGTGTCAGCACCGATGTGAATGAGATAGATGCCAGCATCTCCTCCTCGCTCGACATGATTATCAAGAACCCCATCTTCATCATCGTGTATGTGGGCATCCTCTTTGGCATGTCGTGGCAACTCACCCTCTTCACCTTCTTGGTGGTGCCTTTGTTGGCTGGAGGTATAGGACGTATCGGTAAGAAACTGAAATCAACGTCTCTCTTTGCCCAAAGCAAATGGAGTGATGGCATCAGTCAGATAGAGGAGACCTTGGGAGGACTCCGCATCATCAAGGCATTCATCGCTGAGAAGAAGATGGAGAAGCGTTTCACCAAGGTGAACGATGAATACCGCAACGCAGCCATGAAGGTGGCCATCCGTCAGTCAGCAGCCCATCCTGTGAGTGAGTTCTTGGGCACCTGCATGATTGTCATTGTCCTGTGGTTTGGTGGCTACCTTATCTTCTCTGGCAATTCGTCCATTCAGGCCAGCGACTTCATCTTTTATTTGGTCATGCTCTATTCCACCCTACAACCCATCAAAGACCTCTCCAAGGCTGGTTACAGCATTCAGAAGGGTTTGGCATCGATGGAGCGTATCAACAAGATTCTCCATGCCCAAAACAATATCAAGGAGATAGCCCATCCCAAGACCATCAAGGCGCTCAATGATGCCATTGAACTGGAGCATGTGCATTTCTCCTATGAGGAAGGTCATGAGATTCTGCATGACATCAACCTGACCATCAAAAAGGGCGATACCATCGCTCTGGTGGGTCAATCAGGTTCTGGAAAGAGCACCTTGGTAGACCTCATCCCTCGTTATCATGATGTGAGTGAAGGTTGTATCAAGATAGATGGCGAGGATGTGCGCAACCTCTCCATTCACTCACTGCGTGGCTTGATTGGGAATGTGAATCAGGAGGCCATTCTTTTCAATGATACGGTTTTCAACAACATCGCCTTTGGAGTGGATGGAGCTACCCAAGAAGAGGTGGAGGCAGCTGCCAAAATCGCCAATGCCCATGAGTTCATCATGGAGATGGCACAGGGCTATCAGACCAATGTGGGAGACCGTGGAGGAAGATTGTCGGGAGGTCAGCGTCAACGCATCTCCATAGCCAGAGCCATCTTGAAGAATCCACCTATCCTCATTCTGGATGAAGCTACTTCTGCCCTCGACACAGAGAGTGAACGTTTGGTGCAGGATGCGTTGGAGAAATTGATGAAATCACGCACCACCATCGCCATAGCCCATCGTCTCTCCACCATCAAGCATGCCAATGAGATTTATGTGCTCCACGAAGGAAAGATTGTGGAACGTGGCACCCACGAGGAACTCATTGCCCAAAACGGCTACTACAAGAAACTCAACGACATGCAAGCCTTGTAGCCTTGAATCTTGCTCCTCCAAGGGCTTTGACCAGCCCTTTCATCTCCAGATCGAAAAGAATCATGCTGGCACGTGAAACAGGAATGTTGGTGTCGATGGATATCTGGTTGATGTGTTTGCAATCCACAAATCTCAAGGTGTTCAGCAAGGCCTGTTCCTCTTCTGTGAGGTCAGGGAAGAGTTCCTGTTGAATGGCTTCAGACCTCTCCTTCGCCATAGGACTTTCCCACCCCATTGCTTCCATCATTTCTTGGGCACTTGTCAGCAATGTGGCTTGATGCAGACGGATCAGGTTGTTGCATCCCCTGCTGTATGCGTCATTCACACGTCCAGGAAAGGCAAACACATCCCTGTTGTAGCTCATCGCCAACTCAGCCGTGATGAGTGACCCACCCTTCTCCGAACTCTCCACCACAATACAAGCATCACAGAGACCAGCCACAATGCGGTTTCTGCGCACAAAATTCATCTTCTCAGGTTCTGTGTGGGTGGGATATTCTGTTAAGAGACCTCCTCCTTGACGTACCATCTCAGCAGCTGTCTGCCGATGCATGGAAGGATAGATATTGTCCAACCCATGCGCCAACACCCCCACTGTTGCCATCCCATTGTCCAAAGCCGCCTTGTGGGCACAGATGTCAATACCATAAGCCAAACCAGAGACAATCACTGTGTCAGGAGCCAAGGTCTTCAGGTCAGCAATGAAGTGCTGGCAGAGGTCACGTCCATAGTCCGAACACCTGCGGGTGCCCACTATATTAACCATGCGAGTGCTGTTCAAATCAGCAGAGCCGCAATAGTAAAGCACAAGGGGAGCATCTTCACATTCCTTCAGTCGTGCAGGGTAGTCTTCATCCAACAGGGTGAAGACCTTCAGCCGCTTTCGGTTCACAAATTCCATCTCCTGTTCTGCCTCCTTCAAGGCTTCTCCCACATTCGCAAAAGCCTCCTTCAACCGTTTGCTGGCATTGGGAATGAGGCTCACAATGTCCTTCCGATGCGCCAACACCTCAGAAGCCGACCCCACTGTCTCCAGCAGCGTTCGGGCATTCAGCAGACTCAAACCTTTCAGTTGAGTCAATGCGATGGTTGAGATGATTTCTTCTGCTTGCATAGTTTTCTTGAGGTGAGTGGTGTGAGATTTATTGCAAGAACGGTGCGAACCGCTCATTTAATTCCTCACTTTCTGCCAGTTTGCCATCCACCAGGCATACTGAATCCACCTGAGCACGGATGCAGAGTTTCATGTCAGGCAGTCGGAAGATATCCTGCATGAAGATGTACCTCACCCCATCTTTCTTAATCCAAAGTTTGGTCACATACTCATCCTTGCTCTTCAGAGGCACTTTGAATTGCATGGTCAATCGGGCCACTACAGCATCCGTTCCTTTCTCATGAAGGTCGGCAAAACTGATGTTATGAGCCAGCAAAAACTCATGTCGGCAATGTTCCAGATAATGCTGATAATTTGCATTGTTCACGATTCCTTGCAGGTCGCACTCATAGTCACGCACCTTATCCTTCAGTTCAAAGATATAATTTGCCATAATCATTTATATTGGTTTCGTGTGCAAAGGTAAGGAATATTTATGATTTTACGGTTTACAATTGGCAATTTATTTACGATTTCATCATTTAACCAAGGAATGTTCGTACCTCGTCCAGCATAGCGATGGCTTTTTCTCGTCCATGCTGATAGATGGCACGGAGTTTGGGTTCGTTGAGTTCGATGCGACCGATGTTGAGAGGATGGTCGGGGTAGACGACGAGAATTTTCCCTTGTTGAGCTTGCTGCTCTATGTATTGCAGTTGGGCATTGTACATCTCGTGGCGACGTGCCATGCATGCGGCTATTTGGGGGTACTTGGGATACCACCATTTGAACATAGAGACGAACTTGTTGGGTGTTTTCTGATAGCCTTTTGGACGGGTCAGGATGACGATGTTACGGTCATAGCCAAGGGTCTGAAAGTGTTGGAGGGGGATGCAATCCACCAGTCCACCATCCAACAGTTTACGTCCGTCTATTTCGACAGGGGTGGAGACGATGGGCATGGAGCCTGTGGCACGAAACCACTCTAAGGTCTCATCCTCCACATGGTCAATCTGCTGATAGACAGGTTGTCCAGTCTCGATGTCGGTGCAGACCAGATAGAAGGCAGTGGGGTCGGCCTCGAAGGTAGGGATGTCGAACACATCCAGTTCCATCGGCATGGTATGGTAGGCAAAGCGGGCATTGACCAGATTGCCTGTGGTGAGGAAGGACCACCACCCCATGTAATGTGGGTCGTTTTTGAAGCGGGTGTTGTAGCGGAGACCTCGTCCTGGTTGATGGGACTTATAGTTGCAGCCAAACAAAGCACCAGCCGACACACCGATGATGCCGTCCACCGTGATGCCTGCCTCCTGCATCACATCAAAAAATCCTTCGCTGAAGAGTCCACGCATGCCGCCACCCTCCAAAACCAGTCCCCTTTTCATGCTTGAGTCGTTAGTTTTTGTGTTTTGAGTAGGCAAAGGTATGGCTTTTTTCTGAAAGTAGCAAATAAATGTTGGGAGATTGCCGAAGAATGTGTACCTTTGCACCGATGTAATGATGATACGTGAACATTTTTAACGACAGGATATGAAAAGAATCTTTTTACTGACAGGAATGTTACTGGCTTTTGTGCTGATGCAGGCACAAAGCCACACGAATCCACAATTGCAGTTGCCGCATTTCTTTGCCGATGGCATGGTGGTGCAACGTGACGCGAAAGTTCCCGTATGGGGAAAGGGAGTGGCTGGTGATATGATTAAAGTGGAGATGAATGGTCAGCAGGCACAGACGAGAGTGAAGGCTGATGGCACTTGGAAGGTCTATCTGCCGCAGATGAAGGCTGGTGGTCCATATGTGATGAATGTGAAGGCTGTGAGCCAATCAATCGTCTGTTCCAAGAAGATTGAGAATGTGCTGGTGGGCGATGTGTTCTTGTGTTCAGGCCAGTCGAACATGGAATTGCCCATCCGTCGCTGCATGGATGTGGTGGGTGACTTGGTGAAGGACTATTCGAACGACCAAATTCGATACTTGAAATTCCCTCATCAGTTCAATTATGTACGTCCCAACGATGATGTGCAGTGTCTGCCATGGCAGAACATCACGCCTCAGAATTGTGCTGAGGTGAGTGGCATCTGCTATTTCATGGCCAAGGATTTGCAAGCAGAGCAGGGTGTGCCCATCGGCATCATCAATTCGGCTGTGGGCGGCACTCAGGTACAGGCTTGGATGCCACGTGAGGTGTTAGCCACTTTCGAGGGTTATGACCAGGAGTTAGCGAAGCAGAAATATCATCAGGAGAACTGGGTGGACAGCATCCGAGCCTTAGAGAACAAGGCGGGCATGGATTGGGAAAACCAGATGATGGCAACTGACACCATTGTGAACAAATGGCGTCAAGAGGGCTACAATTTTTCTGCCTGGAAGACGGTGGATATGTTCTCCAACTGGAGCAATGCCAAGAATGGTTCTTATTGGTTCCACACCTCGGTGGATGTACCTGCGGCATTGGCTGGAAGCAAGGCTGTGCTGCGTTTCGGAGCTATGAAGGATGCAGACACCATCTTTGTGAATGGTCAGTATGTGGGCAACACCACCTACGAATATCCTCCACGTGTCTATACGGTGAAGGAGGGTCTTCTCCGAGCAGGAAAGAACGACATCGTGGTGCATCTGATGTCGCAGAGCGGCATGGGCAATTTCACCAAGGGCAAACTTTATCAGTTGGAGGTGGGCGACCAAGTGTTCCCATTGGCTCAGGAGTTGCAGATGGCGGTAGGCTGCACAATGCCCCGCAAGCCTGCCAGCACCTATTTCGTTGATACACCCACAGGGTTGTATAACGCCATGATTGCTCCCTTGCAGGACTTCCCAGTGAAGGGTATGCTGTGGTATCAGGGTGAATCGAATTTGAGTAATCCTGAGGGTTATGCCGAGATGCTTGAGGCGATGGTGACAGCTTGGAGAGAGCAGTTCAAGACAGATTTCCCCGTGGTCATCATGCAGTTGCCTGGCTATATGTCGAAGCACGACCAGCCCGTGGAGACCAGTTGGACGAAGATTCGTCAGGAGCAGTATGTGGCTGCCCAGCGTATCAAAGGGGCATCGTTAGCTCCGACCTTCGACACGGGTGAATATAATGATATCCATCCACAGGACAAGGCGACGGCTGGCAGACGTGCCGCACAGCAGATGAGCCGATTGGTCTATGGCAACAAGAGCACCCTCACCGAGGTTCCCAAGCCAGCCTCTGCCCGCATTGAGAATGGGAAGGTGGTCATCACCTTTGTGGAGACGGGTTCTGGTCTGAAGATGAAGGGCGAGCAGCTGAAAGATTTTGCTATCCTTGTCGATGGCAAGTATCAGTGGGCAGACGCTCGCATTGTCAACCCCACCACAGTGGCTGTCACATTGCCAGCAGGGATGAGTGCCACAACCGTGCGTTATGGTTGGGATGATTATCCTCAACCGTCGCTTTTCAATAACGAAGGAACGCCAGTTCCACAATTCCAAATAGAAGCAAAATGAAAAAGATTCTCTTTACATTATTCTTATATATAGTGATTAGCCTTCCGTTGGCTGCACAGTCATCAGGGAGTTACAATGAGTCTCATCGTCCGAAGGTCGCACTGGTCTTGGGTGGTGGCGGAGCTAAAGGAGCGGCCACAGT
>JBGUMY010000157.1:0-7204 GCA_045117095.1 Bacteroidaceae bacterium
AGTTATAACATGAAGTTAAATAGGGAGTTAAGCACTTCGTGCTGGAAGTTAAGCCAGTCAAGCTGGCTGGACGATAGTTTGGGATGCTGCCAGCGGTATTACTGTTGTCCTTTTTAACTTCCATGAGCGTAGCGAATTAACTTCCATTTTAACTTCTACTTTAACTTCAGAAAGTTGAATATATTATTTCTTTTCATGATGGTAATCTTCAATAAGCCCCTTCTTCACAAGGATGGGCAGGATATTGGCGGCAGATTGACGAACGCTCTTCTTGTTGCGGCCGTAATACTGCTCGAAGGCAACAGGATCATCACGCAGAAGCTTCTCCATGAACTGATCATTCATACGGGTCATGAGAATCTTGCCTTTTGCATTGGGAGCCTTGTCCAAAAGATACAAAACATGATTCTCCATCAGGTTCTCATTAGTGAGCAGCAGGTCGGCAGCCAAGAACAGCGACCCCATGGTGTAATGACCTGTGGCCAAGAGGGCTATGTCAAGTCCCACATTCACTAAATCGAGCACGTCGCTTAGAGTCACCTTGTAACACACCACACAGAGTTTGCCGCCCTTGTAAGGCAAGGCACGTGTGTAATGGCTGATAGGCAGCACAGCACCATCGTCGTCACGCAGGGTGCGGCTATTGATGAACAGCTGATGATCGATGGACATGATAAAGACATCTTTTTTCAACATTTGATTGACTTCCTTATCATCGGTCTTGATGGAGAACTCTATGCCATCGTACTTCACACGGCATGAGTCGGGCTGACGATCCTCGGTCAAGGACTCGTAGGGTTTCCACTGATTGGCTACGAAATCATCGTAGCTCATACAAACTTGGGTCTGGGCTTGCACCGTCATGACCACGAAAAAAGGCACACTCAAGAAAACGACGCGGTTGATGACGTGCTGAATAGTGCAGTTGATAATCGATAATATTCCCATATCTTTTACGTTCTGTTCGTTTTCGGGGTGCAAAGGTATGACTTTTTGCTATCTTTAACAAAAATTCAAACTTATTTCAGCACATAAGGGATTCATTTCAGTATGAAACAAATAAATTGCGAGGTCTTTGAAAACAAAAACCTCGCACAGTAAGGGGAGTTTGAGGGACTATTTTTACAGTCAATCAGACTAATTCATGATGGCGAAGTAATCGACAATGCCAACAAGTTTTCCGTGGTCGGTCACAAGGAGAGAGTGAATCTTGTGGTTGCGGAACATCTGCTGGATGGTGGTAAGTTTCGCTTCTGGTGAAATGGTCTTCGGCGTGGAAGTCATCACATCGCTGACAGGAATGGTGATGAAGTTGTCACGCGCCCCCTCCACCGCACGGCGAATGTCGCCATCAGTGATGATGCCTAAAATCTTATCGTCCTCCATCACGATGCCCAGACCAAGTTTGCCACCACTGATAATCATCAACGCATCGGACAGGAGCATAGAAGGTGGCACAATGGGGAAGTTCTCCGTGTACATCACGTCCTTCACTTTGACAAGCAGTTTGCGACCCAACGTCCCACCTGGATGGAACAGCGCAAAATCCTTGGCACGGAACTTTCTCACCTCCATTAGGGCACAAGCCAATGCGTCGCCCATCGCCATCGCCGCAGTGGTGCTGGACGTGGGAGCGAGATTGAGCGGACAAGCCTCACGCTCCACATTGCAAAGGATATGATAGGTGGAATGCTGTGCCAAAAGGGAATTAGAGTCGCCTGTCATGGAAATAATAGGGATGTGACGGTCTTCGAGCGAGGCAATAATGCGCAGGAGTTCATCGGTATTCCCCGAGTTACTGATCATGAAGAGGATATCGTTGTTCATGATCATGCCAAGGTCGCCATGCAGGGCATCGAGGGCATTAAGATAGATGGAAGGAGTACCCGTCGAGGCCAACGTGGCCGCAATCTTAGCACCCACATGACCAGACTTGCCAACCCCCGTCACGACTACATGCCCCGTGCATCGATGGATAAGGTCCACCACCTGCTCGAACTGATTGTCCAACTGAGGAATGAGGTCGAGCAGCGCCTGAGCCTCATCGCGCAAACAGCGTTCTGCGTATATCTTGGATTTTAACATAGTTGACAGTTGATAGTTGATAGTTGACAATTACAGCATCAGGAGGTTCGCTACTCTACAAGCGTGGACAGAACCCTGTCGAGGTCGTTCAGATAGAGCATATTAGGTCCGTCGGACAGAGCATTGTCGGGATCCGGATGCACCTCGAAAAAGTAGCCATTGGCACCAAAAGCCTTGGCAGCCAATGCCATTGCTGGCACAAACTCACGGTTACCACCCGTCTTGCCACCTGCCGCTCCTGGACGCTGCACGGAATGGGTGCAATCCATGATGACCGTATCAGTGAAGTGGTGCATATCGGCGATGTTGCGGAAATCGACAGCGAGGTTGTTGTAACCGTAGATATTGCCACGCTCGGTCAACCACACATTGTCATTGCCGCTCTCACGAACCTTCTGCACAGGAAACTCCATGTCTAAGCCCGACAGGAACTGCGCCTTCTTGATGTTGACAATGCGCCCCGTGCGGGCAGCCGCCACGAGCAGGTCGGTCTGACGGCAAAGGAAGGCGGGAATCTGCAAGACATCTGCCACTTCGCCGGCAGGTTGCGCCTGATAACTCTCATGAATGTCGGTGAGGATGCGCAGACCATACTTCTCCTTGATATCGGAAAGCATCTGCATGCCCTTCTCCAGTCCTGGACCGCGATAGGAATGGATGCTGGTACGGTTGGCTTTGTCGAAAGAGGACTTGAAGATGATGTCGAGTTCGTACTTCTCGTTGAGCCGGACCAATTCTTCAGCCACCGTTTCGAGACACTCCATCGACTCAATCACACAAGGCCCTGCTATGATAGTTGGTTTCATATTGGTTTAGAGTTGAGGGTTTAGAGTTTAGAGTTGAGGGTTTAGAATTGAGGGTTAGAAAGGGTAATTGCCATCGTTCTCAGATGGAGTGACTGCAGCAGGAGTCTCTGGCTGGGCTGCTACAGGTTGCGAAGAGGCTGTACCTGTTGGCTTGGAAGAAAGCAGTTCCATATTATCCACCACAATATCGATAGTCCTTCTGGAAATACCCTGACGGTCAGTCCAGTCACGAGACTGAATCTTTCCCTCCACATAGAGTTTATCGCCCTTATGCACATATTTTTCCACCACTTCGGCCTGCTTGCGCCAGAAGATGCAGTTGTGCCACTCTGTGCGGTCAGGCACCTGCGTACCATTCTGCAAGGTATAGCCACGTTCGGTTGTGGCGAGACGAACCTGAGCGACACACACATTTTGTTCCAGGTATTTCACTTGTGGGTCTTGTCCCACATTGCCGATCAACATTACTTTATTCATCGTTGGATAGTTTATTGGTTGAGGGTTTATTGGTTGAGGGTTTAGAGTTGAGGGTTTAGAGTTGACAGTTTAGAGTTTAGAGATGAGTGTTTAGAGTTTAGAGATGAACCGTCTTGTTCAATAAATAGTGGTCGAGCATCGTCATGGCCGCCATAGCCTCCACTACAGGAACGGCACGAGGCAGCACACAAGGGTCATGACGTCCTTTCACTTCGAGCATGGTTTCCTCGCCCTGCTTGTTCACCGTCGGCTGTGGACGCAACTGAGTGGCAACAGGTTTGAAAAGCACACGGAAATAGATATTTTGTCCATTGGAGATGCCTCCTTGTATGCCCCCTGAATGGTTGGTGCGTGTGTTAATGCAGCCTCCATCGTTAAAAAAGATGTCGTTCTGCTCCGAGCCTCTCTGGCCCACTCCACTGAAGCCTTCGCCATATTCAAATCCTTTGACGGCATTGATGCTCAACATCGCCGCACCCAAATCAGCATGCAGTTTGGAGAACGCAGGTTCGCCCAATCCAACAGGACACCCCGTGATGACACCCGTGATGACACCACCTATCGTATCGCCCTCTGCCTTCACATCGAGGATGAGCTGCTCCATCCGCTTGGCTGCTTCGGCATCAGGACAACGAACAGGATTAGCATCTATCTGGGAGAGGTCATACTTCCGATAGTCACGGTCGATAGCGATATCACCCACTTGCGAAGTATATGCCTGAACACAAATGCCCATCTGACGGAGCGCCAACTGAGCCAAAGCGCCTCCCACACAACGAGAAATCGTCTCGCGGGCAGACGAACGTCCTCCACCACGATGGTCGCGCAATCCATACTTCATCGTATAAGTGAAATCGGCATGAGAAGGACGGAACACATCGCGCACATTCTCATAGTCGCTGGAATGTTGGTTGGTGTTTCTGACCAAGAAGCCAATAGGACAGCCCGTGCTTTTGCCCTCAAACACACCAGAGAGCAGTTCCACCACATCGCCTTCCTGACGACCCGTCGTGATGCGGCTCTGTCCAGGGCGACGACGATCCAATTGTTCCTGAATGAAATCCATGTCAATGACAACACCAGCAGGCATTCCATCCACCACACCACCGATACCCACCCCATGACTTTCGCCAAAGGTGGTCAATGTAAAAATATGTCCGAACGTATTTCTCATCAGTGACATCCTCCACAGCCACTGCAACCTCCACAGCCTTCACTACCACAAACACCATCACAATCAGCACAATCGCTCGATGCATTCAGCGCCTGTGAGATCTCCTCGTTGGTAGCAGGACGGCTGTCAATCACATGACCCTTGAAGTGAAGGTCTTGACCTGCACGTGGATGGTTCAAGTCGATGGTCACTGCATCTTTCTTAATCTCGATGATGGTGGCATTGAAACGACTGCCATCTTCAGCCATCATTGGTACGATAGCACCCTCATGAATATAGTTGAGATCCATCTTACCATCCACCATGAACACCGTCTGTGGCACATCGAACATCAGTTCCTCGTTGAAATCGCCATAAGCATCGGCACAAGGAATGACGAAATCAAACTCATCGCCACGCTCCAGATTCAGCACATTCTCCTCAAACTTCTCAAGCACCAAATTAAGACCACTGATGAACTGGAACGGATGACGGCGATTCGCCACCTCCACAGGTTCTTCATCCTCCTCTCCATCCTCAATGGTGAAGAGCTTATACGCAAGCGTTATATACTTGTTATCTACTTCCATAAAAAACGATTAAATTGGATAAACACATATTTTGAAGATGCAAATATACACAAAAATTCCGAAACAGAACCGTCTCCCTCCCCAAAAACTTCCATTTATCAACACAAATTATGCCCTTTACTGCAAAATTACAGATACAAATGTATGAATAATCATGGAATTATCCCTATATTTGTACCCACTTTTATGAGACTTTATCCTCAAAATGAAGTAGCGTATGACTGAACAAGAAAAATGTAATGCAGGGTTGGAATACACCTATGCAGATGATGAACTGAGGGCTCGGAAATGTCGGGCTATCCGATGGTGTGAAGAATATGATGCCATTGACGGAACAGATTTTGAAGCTCAGTACGCCCAACTCCAGAAAATGCTGGGCAGTGTTGGGGAACGCGTGTGGATTGCCAAGACCTTTAACTGTGACTGTGGCAAAAACATCTACATTGGAAATGACTTTACAGGGAACTTCAATTTAACCATTCTTGACATCCGAGAGGTGTATATCGGAAACCATGTAATGATTGGCCCCAACACATTAATCACGACTGTTGGCCATCCATTATCCCCCAAGGCTCGACGTGGTTATGCAGCCTTTGCCAAACCTGTCAGGATTGGCAATGATGTGTGGATTGGCGGAAATGTGACCATCCTCCCGGGCATCACCATTGGCAACAACGTCGTGATTGCGGCTGGGGCGGTTGTCACAAAGGATGTTCCTGACAACAGCCTTGTAGGAGGAGTGCCAGCCAAACTGATGCGTAAACTTGAAAACGATGTGTGAATAATTTCCCAAGAAGAAGGGCGTCCGTCGGACGCCCTTCTTCTTGCCACGCCGTCTCAAGAACTTCGAAACGTCGTATTGTCCAAAAGACATATATTGTGCTATGCCTTCTGCAAAACATGTGAAAAATAAAAGGGAAATACGGGTTGCCTATTTCTTGGACTTCTTACCTTTCTTTCCTCCTGTGAGTGCATCGCTGATCTTCTCAGCTCTCAGCATTACTTCGGCATAGCGGCGACCCAATTCGCGATAGCCATCGGCTGTAAAGTGCAGATGGTCGAAGTTACCCTTGCAACCCAGCGAAGGAACCACGTAGGCAGTTGGAATGACGAGTGGCATCGTGGCGATGACGGTGTTGTGAAGTTCACAAGCACCATTCTCCTGCTGTGACATCAGTTCACCGACAAGCAGTGGACATGCTTCGGCTTCGAGTCCAAGATCGTTAAGCATGCGCTCATAAATCACCTTCACGCGCTCTGGCCAGTCACGCTGTCCATTGTCGGTACAACCCTGATGGAGCAGGATGCCCTTGATGACACCCACCTTCTGGGCTTCTTTCGCCAAGCTGATGAGACGCTGGTAGGGATGGTTGTCGTAGGCCTTGCAGAAGCCTTGCAGCCAGTTGGCAGACTTGGCGATATAAGCTTGTGACTTGTCCTCGTCGAAGAGGTCGATGCTGCATCCACCGATGGACACATTGATAACACCAATGGACACATTGGCAGGGGACTTCTCCACCATCGTACGACCGAAATAGTCGGCAGGGGTCAATCCCGTGTGCTCACGACAAAGTGGTGGAACGGCCACATACCACTTACCCATTTTACGACCCGTATTCTGGAAATCAACAGCCGCCATCATCTTGAAACGAGGGCTGAGTCCCTCACGATCTTGGTCTTCGATACGCGCATTGCCTTCCATGTTTGACTGACCGAAGCAGAGGTAAATGTGGAAGTTGGGATCGAACTTGGTGGGTTGAGCGATTTCTCCAGCAGGATTATTACCGTCGTTGTAGTTCAAAACGGTATTCTTCTCATAGAAATTAGACACATCGCCCTTCTTGTCTTGGGCAAAACAGGCACAGGCCATAAATGAAAGTGCCAATGCAAAACAGATTGTTCTTTTCATTGTTGTTATTGTTTGAATTTTTAGTAGTAAGTTGAATTTCGGCGGTAAAGTTAGAACTAATTTTAGAAACGACCAAAGAATCAGAAAAGAAAAATCAATGCACCACGTATTTTCCCTCTGGAGTGAGTCCCTCTGCGCTGATGTACATGCCTGTGCAGGTGGAGTTGTTGAAGAAACTCACACG
>JBGUMY010000158.1:0-6224 GCA_045117095.1 Bacteroidaceae bacterium
AAGCAGTTCGACTGGGACATCCTGCAAAGTTACGAAGGACTCACTCCCTTCCTCCTGACGGGAGGCATCAAGCCGACTGATGCGGAAAGAATCAAGGCGTTTCATCATCCCCAATTTGCGGGCATCGACCTCAACTCAGGCTTCGAGACAGCTCCTGCCCTCAAGAACGTACAACTCCTCCAATCATTCACAAAGAAATTAAATCAGTTGAGAGTCTTAATTGAATGAGGAATTAGGAATTAAGAGTTAAGAATTAAGTTTGTCAAATCGTAAATATCCATCATGAACAGAATCGATCAATTATTCGCCACCAAGCGAGAGAAAATCCTCTCGATTTACTTTTGTGCCGGACACCCCACACTGGAAGGTACGGCTGACACCATCCGCCAACTTCAGGAAAAAGGTGTCGATATGATTGAAGTGGGCATCCCCTTCTCCGACCCCATGGCCGATGGTCCCGTCATTCAGGATGCTGCCACCAAAGCCCTGCACAATGGCATGACCCTCAAAACGCTTTTCTCACAGCTCGAAGGCATTAGGGGACAACTGTCAACTGTCAATTATCAACTATCAACTGACGGAGTCACCATGCCCCTCATCCTCATGGGCTACCTCAATCCCATCATGCAATTTGGATTTGAGGCGTTCTGCCAGCGTTGTATCGAGGTGGGCATCGATGGTGTCATCATCCCCGACCTGCCCTTCAAGGACTATCTTGAGGAGTACAAGCCCATCGCCACGAAGTACGACATCCACATCATCATGCTCATCACGCCCGAGACCAGTGAGGAGCGCATCCGCTTCATTGATGACAACACCGACGGCTTCATCTATATGGTCTCTTCTGCCGCCACCACTGGTGCACAGAAGGAGTTTGACGAACAGAAACAGGCCTACTTCTCGCGCATCAAGGCGATGAACCTCAAGCACCCCTGCATGGTTGGTTTCGGCATCAGCAACCAGCAGACCCTCGCTGCTGCCCAAGAGAACGCTGCTGGCGCCATCATCGGCTCCAAATTCGTGAAGCTCCTCGAGGAGACGCACGACGCAAGCAAGGCTATGGACGCCCTGTACGAGGCCCTGAAACAATGATTCGCCACAAGAAATCCTCTCAATCCTCCTAATCCTCTTCATCTACCGCAAAGCGGTGTAGTAGAAAAAACTACGCTGACAAGTAGGCAGATGAGAAGATTAGGAGGGTTTTATAAGTTGATATTTTGCTGATTCAATTATTTTGTATACCTTTGCAGCCGATTTAATTTAGGATAAACATGAAAAGATTGATATGGATTATGGCCTTCGCTGCGATGTGCATGCAGGGAATGGCCCAGACTTCAAAAACCACGACGGGCAAGCCATCCACCACCACACAAACCAAGCAACCCGTGGCAAGCAAACTGAATGTGACCAAAGCGGCAGAGAAGAAAGCCGCTGAACAAAAGGCAGCCGAGCAGAAGGCTGCTGAAAAGACTGAAATCATCAACAATGCCATAACAGCCAGCAGCGGATACCTGTGCAACCCTCCCCTGCCCTATCTGCCCAACAAACTGGACATCCTCTTCATCGGCAACTCCTTTTCCATCGACACAAGCGCCGCCCTGCCTGAAATATTCAGTTCGATGGGCATCACGAATGTGAATGTGTACGTGCTTTACAAAGCCGCCTGCACCCTAAAGGGGCACTACGAGAACTACAAGAGCGGCGCAATGGTGTATGAGTTATACCGCTACAACAGCACGGGTGAGCAGCAGTTGGAGAAGAGCACCAGCATCAATGATGTGATGCAGCGTTTCCCTTATGATGTGGTGATCTTTCAGCAGTTCTCGCTCGATTCGGCCAATCCCAACACCTACGAGCCTTACCTCTCCAAGCTGATTCAGGCCTATCAAATCACCAAGATAGGGCCTCGCACCACCTTCGCCTTCAATGAGATTTGGGCATACTCATCCACCAACAAGAACATCGCGAAATACAAGACGCCCACCAACATGTGGAAGAACATCTGTGCTGCCGTGCAGAAGATGAAGGCTACCACAGGCATCGATGTCATCATTCCCTGCGGAACGGCTGTGCAGAATGCCCGCACCACAGAAGCCTTGAATGTGGACAATGAAATGACGCGCGACGGAACCCACATCAACCTTTATGCCGGACGCTATCTGCTGGCCTGCACTTTCTTCGAGAGCATCATCGCCCCCTGCCTGAACCGCAACCTTCGCGATGATGTCACTACCTACGGAAAGAGTGAAGACATTGGACAGGTGAACAACCTGAACCGACGTCTTTTGCAGAACTGTGCCCGCTTGGCTGTCGCCCATAATTACGATATCAGCGAGTTTGCAGGCCAATAAATGTTAAACATCATTAATAAAGAAGGATTTTCACAGACAATCCTTCTCAAGATGATTGATAATGAGTAACTTTGCAACGTCTTACACCGAACTAATTGGTAAAGTCAAATAATAAACAATGAAAAAAGTCCTCTTCACCTTGCTTGTGCTGATGGCATCAGTGACAAGCATTCAGGCTCAAGACCTGTTCAAAAATGTACATGACAGAGCTACTGCTATTGTCAATAATCCGGCCTCTTCTGATGAGGAAATCCAGATCAACCAGTTTAAGGTGACTGCCCTCAACTACATATCCATGATGGTCAAGAAGCGTGGTCTCGACAAGGATGCCTACTTCTATGACAGCCAGGCCGTCAACATGTCTTCATTCGTCACCGACTTTCAGGTGAATCTGGAGAAAGCACGCACCATGTCAGCTGCCAAGCGCACGGAAATCCTCAAGATTTACACAGAAGCCAGCAAGTCCAATCCGTTGTTCAAGGACACCGACAAAGAGAAGGTGAATGCATACGTGAACGACAAATCGACCATGACTCCGTTCTGCATTGACACGGACTGGGAAAAGGCATACGATCAGGCTACGACCTTGGCAAAGGCTGCTTTGAAGTAGCCCCAAAAGACAAAATCATCCATAACAGGAGAAAAAAGTACAAGAAAAGGGGAAATAATGAAATTTCTCCTTTTTTTCTTGTTTCTATGCCCACTTATTCGTACCTTTGTAGCGCCAATAAAATGATTTGCCTACTATGATTATACCCGAGATTATCAAAGTTGACATCTCTAACTTTCCCATCGGTGAGCATTTTGTACAAATCCCAGGGAAAGTGGTCTTGACGGACAACCTTGAAGACAAGGAGAACGACATGGAGAAGCGTCAGCATCCCAGTTTTCCCATTCAAGTGTCTATGAATGTCAGCATCATCTGTGTGTCAGGAAAGATGGAGATGGAAATAGACCTGAAACATTATGTCCTAAGCGCTGGATACACGGCATTGCTGTTGACTGGCAGTTTTTTCCAGATGAAGAACATAGAACCAGGCTCCCAATACATCGTCATCGCCATCTCGCCCGACTTCATCAAGTTTGTCGGCAATGTCAAGACAGGCATAGAATTTGGCAACCAGTTGAAAGAGCATCCAGTCCACCAACCTCCTACGAATGAGTTGGAAGAAAACATTTCCCTGTACAAAGCATTGAAACAGAAGTTGCTTGACAAGACATACCTTTACAAGGAAGAGGTGGCGAAATCCTATTTCCGCATCATGCAATGCAATATCTTCCAAGATTTCGCACGGAGCACTGGAAAGCAAGGAGAACCCCAAATCATGGGACGCAAAGATGAACTCTTCATGCAGTTTGTGGAGTCGGTAAAGGAACATTACATCAAACACAGAAACATCGTCTTTTATGCAGACCTGTTGTGTGTGTCACCCAAATATCTGTCGAGCGTTGTCCATCTCGTCAGCGGCAAATATGCCACCGATTGGATTAACCAATATGTCGTGCTCGAAGCCAAGACCCTGCTGAGGTCGGATGGTGTGTCCATCAAGGATGTGAGCAACCGTCTCCACTTCGCCAATCAGAGTTTCTTCGCCAAGTATTTCAAGCAACATACAGGCTATACACCCAAAGAATACAGAGCACTATAACGATTCACATAGACCACTTTACATGCAATGAAAACTATCAAAATCAATCCTGCAGACAATGTGGCTGTCGCCATCGAAGCCCTCCAGGCTGGCGAAACCATCGAAGTGGAAGGACAATCCATCAAACTCAATAACGATGTGCCTGCTGGGCACAAGATTCTCCTCACCGACCTGGCCGCAGGAGAGAACGTCATCAAATACGGCTATCCCATTGGCCATCTGAAGGAGAACCACCAACAGGGCGATTGGATTTGCCATGACCATATCAAGACCAATCTCGCAGGATTGCTCGATTACAATTATCACCCTGTCAGCCAAGATGAACTGACCAATCCTGCCTATGAAGAATGGTTCCCCAAGGAGCAGCTCACCTTCCAAGGCTATCGCCGCAAGAATGGTGATGTGGGCATCCGCAACGAAGTATGGATTGTGCCTACCGTGGGCTGTGTGAACGGCATTGTCAATCAGTTGGCTGGTCGTCTCACCCACGAACTCTACAACCCCACTTCCCCACTCCGTCAGATGATTCCTGCTGATGCAGAGCAGTTGCGCATCGTGGCTTATCCCCACAACTACGGATGCTCTCAACTCTCTGATGACCACGAGAACACCCGCAAAGTGCTGCGTGATCTCGTGCTCCATCCCAATGCAGGCGCTGTGCTCGTGGTGGGTTTAGGATGTGAGAATAATCAGCCCGACCAATTCGAAGCTTTCTTAGGCGACTACGACAAGGAACGCATCCGTTTCATGGTGAGTCAGAAAGTGAAAGGCGACGAAGTGGAAGAAGGCATGAACATCCTGCGCGAACTCTACAGCATCGCAGCCAAGGACAAGCGCAAAGCCATCCCACTCTCAGAACTGCGTGTGGGACTCAAGTGTGGTGGTTCTGATGGATTCTCTGGCATCACAGCCAATCCGCTTCTCGGCGTGTTCAGCGACTTCATCGTCAGTCAAGGAGGCACGACCGTCTTGACCGAAGTGCCTGAGATGTTCGGTGCAGAGACCATCCTCATGAACCGTTGCGAGACAACAGAACTCTTCAAAGAGACCGTAGCATTGGTCAACGACTTCAAGAATTATTTCCTTTCTCATGGTGAACCCGTAGGTGAGAATCCGTCCCCTGGCAACAAGGCCGGTGGCATCTCCACCCTCGAAGAGAAAGCGTTGGGCTGCACGCAGAAGTGTGGCAAGAGTGCAGTGAAAGGTGTGCTGCCATACGGTGAACGCCTCACCAAGAAAGGTTTGAACCTCCTGTCTGCCCCAGGCAATGACCTCGTGGCCTCAACAGCACTCGCCGCTTCAGGTTGCCACATAGTGCTCTTCACCACAGGCCGTGGCACTCCTTTCGGAACCTTCGTCCCCACCATGAAAGTGAGCACCAACAGTGGCCTTGCCCAAAATAAACCCACATGGATTGACTTCAACGCAGGTACCATTGTGGAAGGTGAGCCAATGGCAGAGGTTTTCAAACGTTTCGTACAGAAGGTCATCGAGATAGCCAGCGGGGTACCCACATGGAATGAGAAGAAGAATTATCAGGAAATCGCCATCTTCAAGAATGGTGTGACCTTGTAATCAGGCATTTGATGAAAGCATTAAGTCCACTCTTCGTTTTTCTCGTCCTCTATTTGGCCACCAGCATCATCGCACAAGACTTTTACAAAGTGCCCATTGCTGTGGCATTCCTGGTCAGTTCCGTCTATGCGCTGTTGACGGTGAAAGGAACCATGAACCATCGCATCAGTATCTTTGCCCAAGGAGCAGGCAACTCCACGATGATGCTTATGGTAGCCATCTTCATTTTGGCTGGTGCCTTTGCCTCATCAGCCAAGACAATGGGTGCTGTCGATGCCACAGTGAACCTTACCTTACGCTATCTGCCTGAACAAGCCATCTTGCCAGGCATCTTCTTAGCCTCCTGCTTCATATCCCTCAGCATCGGCACCAGTTGTGGCACCATCGCAGCACTCACGCCTTTGGCTGTTGGCATCGCCCAACAATTCGACATTTCCATTCCACTCATGGTGGGACTGGTAGTAGGTGGCACTTACTTCGGCGACAACCTTTCTTTCATCAGCGATACCACTATTGTGGCAACACAAACACAAGGGTGTAAGATGAAGGACAAATTCAGCGTGAACATCCGCATCGTGGCTCCAGTGGCAATTCTCTTGCTCATCATCTATTTCTTTTTGGGCAACAACATCAACGCTCCTGCAGAAGT
>JBGUMY010000159.1:0-6657 GCA_045117095.1 Bacteroidaceae bacterium
ACTTCGAATGTCTTCTTTCCATTGGGCAGACAGCTTTTGTGCTTCCCGTTCCGCTTGTGCTCGATTGAGTTTTTGGGCAGAGAGGGAGAGAGAAAGAAAAAAGGTAAACAGGATGAAAGAGATACGCATAGTTATTCCTCTATAACGCTTGTTGTTTTTCCTTGAATGGTGAGTCCGATGCCATTGGGGAAGATTTGGATGAGTCCTCGTTTGAGCAAATCACCTACGGCCTGCTTGAACACTTTCTTGCTCACACCAAAAGTAGCATAGATGTCTTCAGCTGGTGACTTGTCATGATAAGGAGTGAAACCTTTCTCTGAAAGTTTGAGGTGTTCGAATAGACGAGTGGAGAAATCACCGATGAGGACTTTCCGATCTGCCTCCTCACTAATAGCCTTTTGGAACTTCTCTATCTTGCTGGAGCAGACGATGCGGTAGGTTTTATCATCAATGTAGCAATAAACCAGATACCGTTGCCCACGCTGCATGCGTACCTTCTGTTCACGGAAGGGGCAGAAGAGGTCTTTCATCAGTCCCCAGTTGAGGTAGGCACCGTATTCATTAGTCCAAGTACATTCGAGATAGGCGAATTGTCCCACTTCAATAAGAGGATGCTCGGTAGTAGCCACAAGGCGCTCCTCTTGATCGAGATAAAGAAAGACATCGAGGATGTCACCTATTTTGGTGCCTTGGGGCACATAACGCTTGGGCAACAAGATGTCGCCAATGTCGCCACCCTCAAGGTAAAGCCCATGTTCTTTTTCACGCAAGACTTTCAGTTGATTCCGCTTGCCCAGTTGTAGTGCTGCCATTATCGATAAGAGTTGAAGATTGAGAAGATGGAAGAATTGAATTCTCTATGATTCCGTCTTTAATGTGAATAGTTCGGTCGGTGAGTTGGGAGAGGGTCTCATCGTGGGTAACGATGACGAAGGTCTGTCCAAACTGGTCACGCAGGTCGAAGAAGAGCTGGTGCAGTTCGGCTTTATGCTTGGAGTCGAGCGAGCCAGAGGGCTCGTCAGCCAAGATGATAGAAGGATTGTTGATGAGGGCACGTGCCACTGCCACACGCTGTTTCTCACCGCCCGACAGTTCTGCTGGCTTGTGCTGTGCTCGGTCACTCAGGTTGAGAAAATCGAGCAGTTCTTTGGCACGCTCAGCAGCTTGTTTCTTGCTCTTCCCTGCAATGAGGGCTGGGATGCACACGTTCTCCAAGGCCGTAAATTCAGGCAGAAGTTGATGAAATTGAAAAACGAAACCCAGTTGCTGATTGCGAAAACGAGCCAATTCTTTATCTTTGAGACGGGTGACATCAACAGAATCGATACATACAGAACCTGCGTCTGGAGTATCGAGTGTGCCCATAATTTGAAGGAGGGTGGTCTTACCTGCTCCTGATGGACCGACGATGCTGACCACTTCACCTTTGTTGATGTGGAGATCTATGCCTTTGAGCACTTGCAAGGTGCCGAAGGATTTGGTGATATTTTGGAGATTTATCATGAAAAATTGAAAGATTGAATAGTTGAAGTATTTAGAGAGAATTCGCCCAGTGCGTGGGCTGGTTATCCCATTTCACCAATCCACTTGCTGAGCCACTTGCCAACACGTGTGGTACCTGTGGCAGTGCTGTGACGATGTGGATCGGTAAAAGCGTAGAGCGAGTTAGTCTGCTCCTGCTGGTCAGGATAGATGAGCATGAGACTTGTATGGGTAAAGTATTGTTGCAACTGATGAGGCAGTTTGGCAAAGGAACTTTGATAAGAGATACTGCCTCGACGAGCTGTGACCACCACAAAGAGTTGGTCGGGGTTGACCTCATGGCGCAATGCAGGGAATTCATTCCACGAATCAAAAATTTCGTAATCGTCCCTGACACTCTTATGGCGTTCACGCATATAGTGGAAGATGAGATTATTGGTTTCTTCTGGCGCATAGAACATCATCTGACAGCCAAGGTCTTCTGCCATACGTGCCAAACGGTTGATCCAACGATAGAAACCTACTTCGTATTCCGCCTTCTCGGGCACAGCTACCACAATCTTACGAATAGTGTTAGCTGGGATGTGCATATCGACAATGATGATTTGGCGCATAAGGCCATCAATGAGTCCTTGGGCAAAAAGTCCGAGGAAAGAATCTCCCTTATGGCGTTGACGATGCAGACCAATGAGCAATTCGCTGGCATCATTCTCACGCAGGGCATGAATGGTGGCTGTGGCGAAATTAACAGCTAATCGTGATTGGGTCTGCACAGGCACATCTGCAGCAGAAGCAAGACGTGATGCCATCTCCAGACATTCACGGCTATGAGCCTGCGTCTTTTCGCTGAGGTCAGCATCGTTGATGATGTTGAGGCAGATAAGGCCACGGTTCAGTTGGCGGTTGCGCATCATGAAGGCTGTGGACATCAATGTGCCAATATTGCTGGGTTCATTGATAGGAATGAGAATCTTCTCGTCATCGAGGGCGGTACTATCTCTTCGAGTTCTTTTACTGCTACTCTCTCTCTGCACCTTCAGTTTCTTGGCGGCTTGGTCGGTGGCGATGGAGGAGATAATGCACGAGATGAGAATCATCATCACCACACCATCCAGCACAGCGTTGTTCATGAGGGGTGTTCCTGGAGCTATCTCCAGATCCACACCCACCATCACCATGGCCAAAGCACCAGCAGCATGCGCTTCGGTCAGACCAAACATCATCACACCTTCTGCACGGCTCATGTGGAAGAGTTTGCGACTAATGTAAGCCGCCAGATACTTCGACAAGGTGCCTGCCACCACCATAATGGCCACTACAATTGCAGCTTTACCTTCACGGAACATCGGTGCCACATTCACCAACATACCCACACCTATCAAAAAGTAGGGGATGAAGATAGCATTTCCAATGAATTCGATGCGGAGCATCAGAGGTGAGGTATTGGGAACAAAGCGGTTGAGCACCAACCCTGAGAGGAATGCTCCAAAGATGCCCTCCAATCCACAAAGCTCGGCAGTAGCGGCTGAGAGAAAAACGACAGCCAAGGTGAAGGTGAACTGGATGACAGGCTCACTGTATTTCCTAAAGAACACACGGATAAGTCGTGGCAAAAAGAAAAACATGGAGAAGAGATAAATAGTCACCTTCGATGCAAAGAGTAGCCAGAACCACACATCGCCCGTCCCTTTAATAGTACCAGCGATGCCAGCCAAGAAGAGGAGGGCGGAGAGCAATGCCACCATCGTTGCTGCCACAGAGATGGTGACAGAAGGAGCATTGCTGAGTCCGTAACGACCCACAATAGGGTATGCCACCAGTGTGTGAGAGGCAAAGATACAGGCCAACAATAAGGAGGCCAACAAACCATAGTTGAGGAAGTAATAACCTGCCACGAAACCTAACACGAAAGGAAAGAAAGTGGTAATAACCCCAAAGATGATACCTTTGGTGCGGTTCTGTTTCAGGTTTTGCAAGTCCATCTCCAGACCTGCCAAAAACATAATGAAGTAAATGCCCACTTTACCAAACAGTTCGAAAGAGGCATCGCGTGTCAAGATGTTGAGGCCGTTCTCACCAATCAGCACACCCGCCAATATCATTCCGATAATATGGGGAATGTGTAGTTTGCTGAAAATCATAGGAGCAAACAAAATCACACAGAGCACAAGGAAGAAAATCCAAGTCGGGTCGGTGACGGGCAGATATGTGGTGATTACGTCCAAAATGTCAGTTTTAGTTGTCCAACAGTATGCATTTGTGCTATGAAACACACGAATTTTGTGCAAAGTTACGCTTTTTCTGCCATTCTCCTTTCCATTTTCTATTGAAAAGTTGTAATTTTGCAGCGTTTTTAGTTAAAAGGTAAGAATTTTAATAAATAAGGTAATAAGATGAAAGTAGCAATCGTCGGTGCCAGTGGTGCCGTAGGACAAGAATTCCTTCGTGTTCTTGATGAGAGAAATTTCCCAATTGATGAACTTGTGCTTTTCGGCTCCACTCGTAGTGCAGGCCGCAAGTACACATTTCGTGGCAAGGAGTATGAACTACAGCTCCTGAAGCATGGCGACGACTTCAAGGGCGTTGACATCGCTTTCACTTCAGCAGGTGCAGGTACCTCGAAGGAGTTTGCTGAGGACATCACCAAGTTTGGTGCTGTGATGATTGACAACTCCAGCGCTTTCCGCATGGATGAGGATGTACCATTGGTGGTGCCCGAGTGCAATGCCGCCGATGCATTGAACCGTCCTCGTGGCATCATCGCCAACCCCAACTGTACCACCATCATGATGGTAGTGGTGCTCCAACCTATCGAGAAATTGAGCCACATCCAGCGCATCCATGTAGCCAGCTATCAGAGCGCTTCAGGTGCTGGTGCCGCCGCAATGGCTGAGTTGCAGCAACAGTACAAAGAGATTGTGGAAGGCAAAGAGCCTACCGTGAACAAGTTCGCTTATCAGTTGGCCTACAATGTGATTCCTCAGATTGACGTGTTCCAAGACAATGGTTACACGAAGGAGGAGATGAAGATGTTCAACGAGACCCGCAAGATCATGCACACCGATGCCAAGTGTTCAGCCATGTGTGTACGTATCTCTTCTTTGCGTGCTCACTCAGAGGCCGTTTGGGTAGAGACGGAGAAGCCTATCAGTGTGGAAGAGGCACAGAAAGCCATCGCTGCTGCTGAGGGTGTGACACTCATTGACGACCCCAAGACACAGAAATATCCTATGCCACTCTTCACGGCAGGCAAGGATGATGTCTATGTGGGACGTGTCCGCAAAGACCTCGCCAACGAAAATGGTCTCACGTTCTGGCTTTCAGGTGACCAAATCAAGAAGGGTGCAGCCCTGAACGCCGTTCAGATTGCTGAATACCTGATCAAGGTAGGCAACGTGAAATAAAGAAAACGGAAAAGTGAAGAGTGAAAAAATTTTGCTACCACACTTATTGGCCAACTGATGACCTTCAGATGCGGTAGCAAAATTTTTCACTCTTCACTTTTCCTTTTACCCTTCTTAATGCCAAGTGGTATCCTTGTCTATCTTATATTTATAGATGCGAACCAGCTTCACATCGAAGGTGAGCGCTGAGTAACCTGGAAGACTTACCAAAGTATATTCGTCTTCGCCATAGCCGAGGTAATAAGGAATGACCAATTTCCAACGGTCTCCCTCCACCATGTGCATCACGGCCGTGGCGAATCCCGTCACATTCTGACTCACACTCATCAGCACTGGCACATCTGTCTCTTCGTTGAAGGTATAAGTACTATAACTTTTACCAAAGACGAAACCTTGGGGATAGGATGTGGAAGGAATGAGACGTCCAAGATAGTGTACGCGGATGGAGTCTTTGTATTCAGGACTCCGTGTACCCGTTCCATTTTCCAACTTCTGGATATAGATATAGTGGTTGATGTTCAAGTCTGGATTCGCTTTTGAATCCACCAAATTGAACGCCAACATCTTTGTCCAGCCATCGGTACCAGCATTGGCAAGTGCAGCAATGGAATCCACATAGTGCTGATTTCTTGCCTGCCAATTATCATACTCCCCCACCTCATCCTTCTCATTGCAGGATGAGAGGAAGAGGAGGGTAAGCATGGGCAATATGTAGAAAAGCCTTTTCATATTATTTCAAATTCTTCAGCAGGCTGGTGATGGTCACCTGGTCTTCGATGATGCCACGCAAGTCAGCGATGTTCACACGCTCCTGCTTCATCGTGTCGCGATAACGCAAGGTGACGGTGTTGTCCTCCAGCGTCTGGTTGTCGACGGTCACGCAGAATGGAGTGCCGATGGCATCCTGACGACGATAACGCTTACCAATCTGATCCTTCTCCTCATACTTGCAGTTAAAGTGGAACTTGAGACTGTCGATAATTTCACGAGCCTTCTCTGGCAGACCATCCTTCTTGGTGAGGGGGAATACAGCCAACTTGATAGGAGCCAATGCGGCAGGAAGACGCAGCACCACACGAGTGTCGCCACCTTCCAATTGCTCTTCACAATAGCTGTGGCACATCACAGAGAGGAACATACGATCCACACCTATCGAGGTCTCAATCACGTAAGGAGTGTATGAGGTATTATCGTCAGGATCGAAATATTCTATCTTCTTGCCACTGTACTTAGCGTGCTGAGAAAGGTCGAAGTTTGTACGAGAATGGATGCCTTCCACTTCCTTGAAGCCGAATGGCATCTTGAACTCCACGTCAGTGGCAGCGTTAGCATAGTGTGCCAGCTTGTCATGGTCGTGGAAACGGTAGTTCTCCTCGCCAAAGCCCAGTGCCTGGTGCCAAGCCATACGACGCTTCTTCCACTCCTCAAACCAAGTCAATTCCGTGCCGGGCTTCACAAAGAACTGCATCTCCATCTGCTCGAACTCCCTCATACGGAAGATGAACTGACGAGCTACAATCTCGTTGCGGAATGCCTTACCAATCTGGGCGATGCCGAACGGAATTTTCATGCGGCCTGTCTTCTGCACGTTCAGGTAGTTCACGAAGATACCCTGAGCTGTCTCTGGACGCAGGTAGATGGTTGAGGCACCTTCAGCAGCGGCGCCCATCTCCGTCTTGAACATCAGGTTGAACTGACGCACATCCGTCCAGTTTCTCGTACCGCTGATAGGGCAAACGATGCCCTCGTCCAAGATAATCTGCTTCAGACC